>CAZULO010000045.1:6668-17353 GCA_964621245.1 uncultured Flavobacterium sp. | reverse complement strand
GCCAAGGAAAAAGTAAAAAGAGCCAAAGAAAAAGTAAAAAGAGCCAAGTAAAAAGTAAAAGTTTTTTTAGAAAGAATAATATTAAAATAAAATCGGCGTTTAAAAGTTCAATCTTTAAAATCCGTTTACCCATTAAAATGAATAGAATTACAGAATTATTTAACATACAGTATCCTATTATTCAAGGTGGAATGATTTGGAATAGTGGCTATAAATTAGCAAGTGCTGTAAGTAATGCAGGCGGTTTGGGTCTTATTGGAGCTGGATCAATGTATCCTGAAATCCTTAGAGCACACATCCAAAAATGTAAAAAAGCTACAGACAAACCTTTTGGTGTAAATGTTCCAATGTTATATCCAAATGTAGAAGAAATCATGAAAATTATTGTAGAAGAAGGCGTGAAGATCGTATTTACTTCTGCAGGAAATCCAAAAACATGGACACCCTTTTTAAAAGAAAACGGAATAACTGTGGTACATGTAGTTAGCAGCTCTAAATTTGCCCTAAAAGCACAAGAAGCGGGTGTTGATGCTGTTGTAGCCGAAGGTTTTGAAGCTGGCGGTCATAACGGTCGGGAAGAAACAACCACTTTAACGCTAATTCCAATGGTAAAAGAAAACATTTCAATACCACTAATCGCCGCTGGCGGAATTGCTACAGGAAAAGGAATGCTCGCTGCAATGGTTTTAGGCGCTGATGGCGTACAAATGGGAAGCCGTTTTGCTGCTTCAATAGAATCCAGCGCACATGATGATTTTAAACAAACTATTTTAGAAACCCAAGAAGGAGATACTTTAGTAACTTTAAAAGAATTAGCACCTGTTCGTCTAATTAAAAATAAGTTTTATAATGATGTGCAAGAAGCCTATGCCAATTGCGCTTCAGTTGAAGATTTAAAAACTTTATTAGGCAGAGCTAGAGCAAAACGCGGAATGTTTGAAGGCGATTTAGTAGAAGGCGAATTAGAAATCGGACAAATAGCCGGATTAATTCATGATATTTTACCAGTAGAAACAATTATTTCCAATGTAATTTCTGAATTTAATTCAGCAAAAAGCAACTTAAGTCAGATTCAATTTTAACGAGTAAAAAAATGAAAAAAGTAGTATTATTTTTAATTTTTGGTTGGTTTTCACAATTTGGATTGGCTCAAACGTATCAATTTAAAGCAGTTAATTTTTCTGTTTCACAAAAAATGGAACAAGGTACTTGGTCTAAATGGTCTAAAACACAACCTACCGAGTTGTTAATCAATTTAGATAGAAATAAAAACCGTTTTGTAGTATATTCAGAAGTAATTCAATTATATAATATTGTTAAATACGAAGAAAAAGTAGTGACAGAAACAGACACTTCGAACAAATATTTTTGTGTAGATAATTTAGGATTGAATACCGTGATTACCATAGTTTCTCCAAAAAATGCTGGAACTAGTAAACAAATATATATCGCTAATGACGAAATGATCATCGAATATGATTTAATTTATTTAGGAGAAAAAAAATAATTTTGCGTACCAATAATTCAAAATATATTCAGAATGTTGCTCTTTTTAAAGAGCAACTTTTGTATTGGAGTAATCAGTTTAGAGAAGTGGTTATTTTAGATAGTAATGTTGAAAGTAATAACAAGCAATTATACAAATCTTATGATTTGATTTTAGCTGTGGAGGCTTTTACATCCATTCAAACAGATTATGAAAAGGCTTTCGAAGATCTTTACCAATACCAATCTAAAACTCAAGATTGGTTATTTGGCTTTTTGTCTTACGAATTAAAAAATGATGTGGAAGAGTTAAAATCTCAAAATTTTGATGGTTTAAGTTTTCCAGATTTATACTTTTTTCAACCCAAAAAAATTTTCTTACTAAAAGGAAATACCGTTGAAATTCAGTATTTAAACATGTGTGACGACGAAATAGAAGCTGATTTTAAAGAAATTACGCAAAGTCAAAAGTCACAAGATAAAAGTCAAAAAGCACAAATAAACATCCAACAAAGAATTTCTAAAGATCATTATCTTAAAAAAACTGAAAAAATGTTAGCTCACATTCGTCGTGGTGATATTTATGAAGCTAATTTTTGTATGGAATTTTATGCTGAAAATACTACTATAGAACCTATAGAAATTTATCAAAAACTTAATCAAATTTCTGCTTCACCTTTTGCAGTATATTTCAAGAATAATCAGCATTACTTACTTTCGGCATCTCCAGAACGTTACTTAAAAAAAGATGATGAAAAAGTGATTTCTCAACCCATAAAAGGAACTGCCAAACGAAATTTGGATACAGAAGTAGACCAACAAAACAAAATTGATCTTCAAAATAATCCAAAAGAACGTTCAGAAAATATCATGATTGTCGATTTAGTCCGAAATGATTTGTCTCATACGGCTACAAAAGGTTCAGTAGCAGTAGAAGAATTATGTGAAATTTATTCGTTTAAGCAAGTCCACCAAATGATTTCCACCATTGTTTCGAAGGTAGAACACACCACTTCTCCCATTGAAATTTTACGCACGACTTTCCCAATGGGAAGTATGACAGGTGCGCCAAAGATTTCAGCCCTACAAATTATTGAAGAATTGGAAGAAACGAAACGAGGTTTATACAGCGGCGCAGTAGGTTATTTTACACCAACTGGAAATTTTGATTTCAATGTTGTTATTCGAAGTATTTTGTATAATTCGGAGCATAAGTATTTGAGTTTTTCTGTCGGAAGTGCGATTACTTCTGAAGCGATTCCCGAAAAAGAATATGAAGAATGTTTACTGAAAGCTAAAGCGATGTTTGAGGTACTTCAAGTAAATTAAGTATATTTGGTCATGCTTCAAAAATTTAAAAATCATATCCAACATAACTTTTCTTTTCTACAAGATAAGAAATTACTTATTGCCGTAAGTGGCGGGATGGATAGTATGGTTTTGTTGCATTTATTTCAAAAATTAGACTTAAATTTTGCTTTAGCACATTGCAATTTTCAATTACGCGGTATGGAAAGTGAGGGTGATGAAAATTTCGTTGTTACCTATGCAAAACAAAACGATATTCCTTTTTTTGTCACAAAATTTGATACAGAAAACTATTCTAAATCACATAAATTATCTACTCAAGTAGCTGCTAGAAATCTACGTTATAATTGGTTTATTGAGATTTTAAATCAAGAAAAATTCGATTACATCGTTACGGCGCATCACGCTGATGATGTGGCTGAAACCTTCTTAATTAACCTTTCTCGAGGAACTGGTTTAGATGGTTTGACTGGAATTCCAGCACAAAACGGAAACATTATTCGTCCCATGTTGCCTTTTTCTCGTACAGAAATCGAAATGTATGTTTCAGAAAATAACTTGCTATGGCGTGAAGATAGCAGCAATGCTTCGGATAAATATGTTAGAAATAAGATTCGTCATCATATAATACCAGTTTTTAAGGAAATTAATGATTCATTTTTACAATCGTTTCAAAACACGTTGGATCATTTAAATCAAGAGCAATCGTTAGTAAATGATGCCGTTCAAATGGTGTATGAAAAAGTAGTTTCTGAACAAAATCAGCAGCTTAAAATTGATATTTCTGCTTTACTTGAATATAAAAATTACAAAGCTTATTTATATCAATGGTTACACAAATATGGTTTTACAGCTTGGCAGGATATCTATCAATTAGTAACAGCGCAATCGGGAAAACAAGTTTTCTCAGACGATTATATTTTGTTAAAAGATAGAACCGTTTTATGGGTAGTTCCTAAAGAAATGGCTGAATTTGAAGAAATAGTAATCCATACTTTAGATCAAAAACTTAATATTCCGTTAAAATTGAAGTTATGTAACCCAAGTGACATTTCAAATCAACAGAAGAACATTATATTTGTAGCAGAAAATAAAATACAATTCCCATTAATTGTAAGAAAATGGAAAGATGGAGATTATTTTTATCCGTTTGGCATGCAAGGAAAAAAGAAAGTGAGTAAGTATTTTAAAGATGAAAAATTTACTTTATTTGAAAAGCAAAACACTTGGATTTTAGAAAGTAACAATCAAATAGTTTGGATAATCGGACATAGAGCCGATGAACGATTTAAAGTAGAAGACTCAACTCAAACCTATATAAAAATAGTATATAATGAAAAAAATAATTAGTGTATTAGCCGTATTGATCTCCTTTTTGAGTATGGCTCAAATTGTTGAACCTGTAAAATGGACTTCAAGTGTTGTAAAAGTTTCTGATACAGAATTTGATTTAGTTACTACTGCAACTATTGAAGAGGAATGGCATTTGTATTCGCAGTTTACACCTGAAGGTGGGCCTTTACCTTTGGTTTTAAATTATAAAAATCAAAAAGGGAATTATAAATTAATAGGTAAAACTAAAGAAGGAAAATATAAAAAAGCCTATAATGATATTTTTGAATTAGATGAATATTATTTTTCAGGAGTAACCAAATTTACTCAACGTATTCAAGTTCTAAATCCAAAATTAAAAACAATTGACGTTTTTGTGGAAGGACAAGCCTGTATTGATGGAAAATGTACCCAAACTGAATCTAATTTAAAATTCAAATTACCGGAAATTAAAACCGCTGAATCAACAACTGCAAAAACAGATTCGGTCTCCAAACCAACAGAGTCAGTTGTTAAAAATGAAACAGATACTACAAAACAAGTACTGAATACAACTAATGACGCTACTTCTAGTGAACCTAAAGAAGAAGAAAAGAAAAGTGGTTTGCTATTATTTTTAGCTACGTTACTTGCAGGAATTCTTGTAACATTTACACCTTGTGTATTCCCGATGATTCCTATGACTGTTAGTTTTTTCTTAAAGCAAAGTGCTGATGGAGATAAAAAGAAAGGTAGATTTAATGCTTTAATGTACGGTTTTTTTATAGTTTTAATTTATGTCTTGATTTCACTTCCTTTTCATATTTTTGAAGGAATTAGTGAAGATGTATTTTATGAAGTTTCTACAAATCCTTATTTGAATTTATTCTTTTTTGCTGTTTTTACCATTTTTGCCATTTCTTTTTTAGGTGCTTTTGAAATTACAATGCCTTCTAGTTTAGCAAATAAAGTAGATAATGCTTCAAATAAAGGCGGACTTGTAGGTATCTTTTTTATGGCATTAACATTAATTATTGTTTCTTTTTCATGTACTGGACCAGCTTTAGGTCTTGTTATTGGAGGTGCTTTGTCTACAGACGGCGGAGCTACTTTGTTAACGATAGCTATGTTAGGTTTTGGACTCGGATTAGCATTTCCATTTATGATTTTTGCCTTATTTCCAAGTATGTTGGGGAACTTGCCTAAATCGGGTGGATGGTTAAATACAGTTAAGGTTGTATTTGGTTTTATTGAATTAGCTTTAGCATTTAAATTCTTTTCAATGGCAGATTTAGTAATGAATTGGCATATTTTAGAAAGAGAAACTTTTATTGCTATTTGGATAGCTTTATTTTTAGGCTTGGCACTTTATCTTTTCGGTAAACTTACTTTGCCACATGATAGTCCTTTGTCAAATATTTCTGTAGGTAGATTAATATTAGGACTTTTATCACTAACGTTTGTAATTTATTTGATTCCAGGTTTATGGGGAGCGCCTTTAAATATTATTAGTGGATTTCCACCGCCAATGTCCTATAGTGAAAGTCCAAATGGAGTAGGTGCAAAAAATAATATTGATACTTCTACTAGTTCAAGTGAAGAATTACCTGAACACGCACAATATGGACCACATAAAATTGTAACTTTTCATAATTATGAGGAAGGTTTGGCTTATGCCAAAAAAGTAAATAAACCAGTAATGATTGACTTTACAGGTGTTACTTGTGTAAATTGTAGAAGAATGGAAGAATTAGTATGGTCAAAACCAGAAATTTTATCTATTCTTAAAAATGATGTGGTAGTAATTTCTTTGTATGTAGATGATAGAAAAGAATTACCAAAAGAGGAAAATTACACCACAAAATCAGGAAAAGAAATAACTACTTATGGTAAAAAATGGAGTGATTTAGCTATTACTAAATATAAAGCTAATGTTCAGCCCTATTATGTTTTAATGGCACATGATGAAAGTAATTTAAATATCCCAGTAGGTTATACACCAGATGTAGCAACCTATAAAAAATGGTTGGAAGAAGGAATAGCTAACTTTAAGAACTAATTTAAAAAAATAATTATATTTTAAAACCTGTAGGATAAATTTCTTGCAGGTTTTTTTATTTCGAAAACTTTTCTACATTTGTATTTATATAAGCCAATTTTAAAAGTACAAGCCATGTTAGTAAAAGTCTTCGGAAGCGCCGTTTTTGGTGTGGACGCCACCACCATTACTGTAGAAGTAAATATCGATAAAGGAATCGGATACCACTTGGTAGGATTACCAGATTCCGCCATAAAAGAAAGTAGTTATCGAATTGCTGCTGCTTTAAAAAACAACAATTACAATCTTCCCGGAAAAAAAATTACCATAAATATGGCGCCTGCCGATTTAAGGAAAGAAGGTTCAGCCTATGATTTAACACTTGCAATTGGAATTTTAGCAGCTTCAGATCAAATTAATGCTGAAGAAGTTGGAAAGTATATCATTATGGGAGAAATGTCTTTAGATGGAGGATTACAACCCATTCGAGGCGCCTTGTCCATCGCCATAAGAGCAAAAGAAGAAGGTTTTACAGGAATAATTTTACCGATTCAAAACGTAAAAGAAGCTGCTATTGTGGAAGGCCTTGATGTTTATGGTGTCGATAATGTATTACAAGTTATTAACTTTTTTGAAGGAAAAGAAACTTTAATTCCAACCGTAATTGATACCAAAGAAGAATTTTCTAAAAACTTAGAATTTCCAGAATTCGATTTTGCCGATGTAAAAGGGCAGGAGTCTATTAAAAGATGTATGGAAATTGCTGCAGCTGGCGGACATAATATTATTTTAATTGGTCCACCCGGAGCTGGAAAAACTATGATAGCAAAACGGTTACCAAGTATTTTGCCACCCATGAGTATGCAAGAAGCTCTGGAAACGACAAAAATTCATTCGGTTACGGGTAGAATTAAAGATACCGGTTTGTTAACGCAGAGACCTTTTAGAGCGCCACATCATACAGCAAGTTCGGTGAGTTTAGTAGGAGGGGGAAGTTACCCGCAACCTGGAGAAATTTCATTAGCACATAACGGCGTTTTGTTTTTAGATGAATTACCCGAATTTAAACGAGAAGTGTTAGAAGTGATGCGACAACCTTTAGAAGATAGAGAAGTAACCATTGCTAGAGCAAAATTTACTATAACTTATCCATCATCTTTTATGTTAGTAGCGAGTATGAACCCAAGTCCTGGTGGGTTTTTTATCGATTCAAACTCGGCAACAACAGCTTCTCAAATGGAAATGCAGCGCTATTTAAGTAAAATTTCAGGACCTCTTTTAGATAGAATAGATATTCATATAGAAGTGACACCGGTTCCATTTGATAAATTAGCTGAAACTAGAAAAGCAGAAAGTAGTGTAGAAATAAGAAAACGAGTGACAGAAGCTAGAACTATTCAAACCAATCGATTTGAAAGTTATTCACACATTCATTATAATGCCCAAATGAGCAGTAAACTCATTCGAGAATATTGTGCTTTAGACGAGGTTTCTCTGCAATTATTGAAAACTGCAATGGAACGTTTGAATTTATCAGCACGTGCTTATGATCGAATTTTAAAAGTCTCTCGCACTATTGCCGATTTAGAAAATACTGCATCTGTTCAATCTCATCATATTGCTGAAGCCATTCAATATAGAAGTTTAGACCGAGAAGGATGGTTGGGATAATTACGATTTTCGAGTTTTTTTTCCAAGAAAAAATAAATTTTCTACTTTTCGTTTAGGAAAATGAGTTAAAACATTCCGCCAATTGATTAAATTTTGAACTTTGCAACAGACCCTTTTTTATTAAAGTGAAAGCAGATATGAATTTATAAAAAATATCTCATGTTACTAACCAGTAGTGGTTTCATTTTTTATTTAAAGGCAATTAGCTTTTCATTGCCTAAATCATATTCATATATTTTTTGTGTTTCCACATCAATATATAGCCATTGCATAATAGTAAATCGATGTTCAAAAGTATAGCCAATTCCTAAAACTTTATAAGATCTGTCATTTTCTGTTTGGTCTTCAATAGAATACTCTAATTGTTCTTTATTTTGGATCGCTAATTGTATCAATTTATTTTTTGAGTTGGCAATATAGTATTCAGCAGAAAGATATAATTCATCTAAACCACTTTGCGAATAATTTTCGTTGGAATAGTGGTATTTTAAGTCTTTTTTATATTCTTTTCTAAATTTAGAAACACTTCCATCTTGAATTTTTTTAATAGCAACTAACCAGGTTTCAATTTTTGGCGTTTCACCATCTCCGGCAATAAAAATGGTATCTTTTTTCCATTTAATTTCACATATATCGCCTCTTAGTAGGTTTCTTAGATTGTTATTGTCATTTACAAAACTATAGTTGTCTTTATCCTTTTTTGCATGCAACCACATATAATCGCCATTATCATTATAAGATTCAAATTCAAAAGTATCAGTAAACAAACTAGTGTTTTTCGCTTTAATTTGATTTTTATTGACTTTTAAAGGTGTACTTTTTTTTCTATCTTGGAAATTATGTATTTGTTTGTTTTCTTTAGTCTTATTCTCACAAGATTGTAAGATAAACAAGATTAGAATAAGTTGGAATAGTATTTTCATTTGTTTATATCTTTTATTTTTTGAATTTACGCGTGTTAGTTTTGCAATTTACACAACGTTCAACTGCTTAAAGTAGTTTTTGATTGAGGAAATTTTATTTTTTGATAAACACAATTTT
This sequence comes from uncultured Flavobacterium sp., assembly GCA_964621245.1. Lineage (GTDB taxonomy): Bacteria > Bacteroidota > Bacteroidia > Flavobacteriales > Flavobacteriaceae > Flavobacterium. The sequence continues at coordinate 8,499 of CAZULO010000045.1, read as the reverse complement.
TTCTGACACAATACAAACCATCTATTACAAACTAATTTCAAATCAAGCCTTATGACGAAATTACTTGTAGTGTTTGTTCCTACAAGCAATTTTTACGTTTTAAATCTTTTTGCAAATTTGTATAGTAATGTTACGGCATTAAATTTTTTTATAGAACTATTTTGTTTCTTTTCATCTTCTAAATCTGTGATATTAAATCCTTCAATTTCATTAAAGTTTATTTCATAAATACTTGTTCCGTCATCAATCTTTTTCGGAACACAATTAAATGATTTTATAAACGAAACAATTCCATCAATTCCACCATATGGATAAGAATAGGGATTATATTCAAGTAATCCTTTATTCGTCCCTAATTTTTTTAAGTCAGTGTATTCTACTTCGTAATTTACGGTCAGTAATTCAATCATAGAGTAAAAGTGCCAATTAAATGCTGTTTTTTCTGCAGTTATGAAATTGGGTTTAAAATCGGAATCTAAAAACCAAAATTTTTCAACAGAATATTTGGGAAAGTTTTCTAGCCAATATTTATCTTCTTTTACTATTAAGTTATTCTTTGAATTTTTTATTTTTTCAAAAGTAAATTTCAAATCTTCAAAATTTTTCTCGTCAAAAAAGTCAAATTCAATGTAACAAATTCCTTTTTCCATGATTTTGTTCAATTTTATCCGATAAGGTTCCGATGCTTGACGAGGTTGCGAGTTTCGGAAACGATTATTTTCTGTTAATGATAAAATTTCTTGCGAAACGTGAACGTGAATTTACTTCAAAATACGTAATCTTATTAGACACTTGTTCTTGGTAGTTTTTTATTTTATTTTCGTTACTATTTTATCTATTTTATTTAAAGTTTCGGCTTTTCCCAAAACGAAAAATTCAGCATTTGTTTTTTTGAAAGCAGCTTTTGATTTGTATAAATCGAATTTCTCATAAAAATCTTTATTACAATAAATCATCAGTTCTATTTCACAATCATAATATTCAGATTTGTCTTCACTATAAGTATGTTTTTGAAATAATACTTCTACTTCAAATTTTTCATCGTCATATTCCGATTTTATTTTTTTAATTAAATCTTCCGCTTTTAATTCGGTACCATATTCTTTTACTTTTAAAAAGAATTTCCCATCATAAAACATCCAATTTTTCGACACATTATGACTAGTTTTTAAAACTAAATTATTCTTCAAGGCAAAGTTGTACACTTTTCTTGCAGCAGTTAGGTTTGTTGTAAAATATTCGTTGGAAGTTAATAATTCAGTTTGATTTAGGAAATTTTTCCAATCAGTTTTTGATACAATATATGAATATTTGAATCCTTTTTCAAAAATTATGACTTTATCTTTATGTTCAATTGTATCAACTAAAAGAGATGTGAATTCTTTAGTTTTATTATAAAAACTTATAGATAAATTTCTATTTGGACAACAGCAATATCCTGTTTTTTTGCTTTTTGCTAATAATTCATCAAGTTTATTTGGAACTAACAATTCGTAATTTTTCACTTTAGAATAGGGTGCGTATTTTGAAGGTTTTTTATTTAAAATATCACTTGATTCATCATAATTTCCAATTATCAATCTGTTGCAATTTTTAGAATCAAAATTCAACTGTTTGGTTGAGTTTTCTTCATTATAAATATCACCGTATTCTTCAGAAGTTATAAAATAATTTGGTTTTTTTTTCTCCGAGCAACCAAATAGTATTATTAAAATACAAATAATTTTTACAAATTTATTTTTCATTTATTCTTATTTTTTTGGTTCGGACAAAGTTACCGCTAACGTTCCTCGGCTTGCTGAAGTGGCGACTTCGTCACCTCTAATTTTCT
>CAZULO010000045.1:0-6568 GCA_964621245.1 uncultured Flavobacterium sp. | reverse complement strand
CTTGCGAGAAATAAACGTGAAATTACTATGAAATTAGCGATTTTGCCAAACGGCTGTTAGCAGAGGTTTTATCTTATTCGTTGTGTGTTATTTTGCGATATTTTGTTATTTCCAGTAATTTCAATCAATTTCATTTTTTCATTATCAAGTTTTTTCAGTAATTCTAAAAAATTTATATCCATTTTTTGGTTGTGATTTTCAAAATTATGTGGTGAATAAATAAGAGTTGGATTTGAAATTTTAAGGTTATCTAAATTTGATTTAAGAATCCAAATACTCGCTGAAATTTTCGGATATTGTTTTTCGTCAACCAAATTACCATCATAATCAATTATTTTGCAAAGAGATTTAAAATTTTTATCTTCGGAATGTAAAAAATACCATTCTGTTGAGTTCTCCAAAATTATATCATTAAACTCGGATGAATTTACAAGTGTAACAAAAAAAACCTGACTTTTATATGTAATTGATTTTAGTGAAGTTTTGCCACTTTCTGATAACCATTTCTCGATACGTTGCCAAGCACTTTTCGCTTCGTTTTCTTTTAATGAAATAATTCTTCTTATTAAGTCCATTCTAAATTAGTAACGTGATTAAAAATTACTGCTAACATTTAAATAGGTCTGATTCATTTATCACACTCATCAAATATAACAATAAATCCTTCAAATTATTTTTCTTATTAAAAGCTTTATGTTTGAAAAAAATAATTTTAGAAAATTTCAAACCATTTTTGTTTGAAAATATTTTTTTAGTAAAAATTCAAACAGAATAAAAACGATAACAAGTACCGTTTCATTTTATTCTGTTTGAATATTATATCTTACGTTACACCATTGTAAGAGTAGGGGAGTACTTCACTTCCTATAATTCGTCATGATATAAAATTATTGGTAAAATAGCTTTCAATCCGCAATGAATTATCCCAATAAAAGTTATAGCAGAGTTGCGTTTATTTCAATACAATTTCATAAATTTCATTTAAAAGGGTATTTCTAATTTTTGAATTCCTTTGATTGATCAGGATAATTAGCCCCCAATTTTTAACTCTATTGTAACATAATATGGAAGATTGTCCCATAGAATCTCCCGATTTTTGATACAGTGTTTCTGTTTCGTCAGTTGAGATGTTTGTTCCTAATCCTAATGCTCTTTTTTCATCTTTATAAAAGATTTGTTCTGTTAGAATTGCAGCTTTTCCAAATGCTGTTTCTTTATTTAAAACAGCTTTCAAGTAGCTTACCATATCTGAACTGCTAGATTTAATTAATCCAGCTGCTGCCACCACATTCCAATTAAAATATTCCTGTGTGCCGCCTTCTGGATTGTAACCCATCACCTTGTTTTTTTCATTGAAGTCTTTCGTGTAGGTATGAGTCATTTTTAAAGGTTGGATCATCTTATTCTTTATAATTTCATCATAGCTTTTACCATACACATTTTCTAAAATTTGTCCCAGTAAGGTATATCCAATCGTAGAATATCGGTAGGTACCATAATCAATTAATTCGGTGCAATTAGAAAGGAGTGTAGTTAAGGTTTCTGCGGTCACACTACTTGTGGGTTGTTGCGGATTAATTGCAATTAACTTTCCAAAATCAATATCTGGAAGTCCGGATTGATGGGAAGCTAAGTCGGAGATTTTAATTTTATTTCTCAAATTTTGATGTAAATGATACGTTTTTGGTAGATAATTATCAATGTAATCGTCTAGTTGTAACTTCTTTTCATCTACCGCTTGTGCGATTAAATTTGAAGTGATAATTTTAGTAATTGAAGCAATTTCAAATACGGTATTTTTATCTACTTTAGTTTCGGAATTTTTACTTAGCGAACCGTAAGTAGTAAAAAATTCTTCTTTATTATGAATAAATCCGACACTAATACTTACGTCTGGATTTTTTAGATACATCGCTTTTACAAGGGAATCAATTTTTTTGGTGTACGCTTGTCCGAAAGAAAAGGTACTGATAAGTAAGGTTGCTAAAATGTTTACTGTAGTTTTCATGGTATCGTTTTTTAAAGTTTAAAAATTATTTCGATACAAATTTGTGGTAAACGTAACAGGTATGCGACCGAATGCAAGTATTCGAACGTTTTTTTTGAAATAAAAGAGTAGTACTAATATAAAAAAGCGTACGAGTAATTACAACTACCTGTTTTATATATGGTTACGGAATTCGGTAGGAGTCTTTCCTGTGTGTTTTTTAAAAGCGGTATTAAACGAAGATTTTGAATTAAAACCCACTTCGTACAAAATTTCTAAAATAGTGACTTTGCTTTTGGTAGTATCTTTTAAGATTTCTTTAGCTTGTTCTATTCGATAAGAATTTACGAAATCATAAAAATGCTGGTTTACATTTTGATTGATTAAAACAGATAGTTCTCTAACAGGAATTTCAATAGCCACAGCAATATCCTGTATGGTTAAAGATGGATTTAGAAATGGTTTTTCATCCATCATGTATTGTTTTAGTTTGATTAATGCTGGATCATTTACTTTTTCAAAGGATGGCGAATGCAATTTTTCTTCAGAAACAAGTTCTTTAACTAGTTTTAATTTGGAATCAATTGCCCTAAATAGGTTTGGGTTAAGGAGTGCTTTATACAAATACCAAAAAATGATTCCCAATTCAAAAACCAAAAGTCCCGTTTTTAATCTTTCTGCAAGGTTTGGATATGCGATGAATTTAAATATGTTTTTAATAAGTGCAACACTATAAAAGAAGGACAAAGCCAAGGTGAATTGAATTAACCAATGAAGGAATTCCATAGTGGCTCCAGCATAATTTTCTAGATATATTTTTTTTGCTTTTCTTATCGTAATGAAGGCAAGCGTGAGATACAATATAATTTGAATGTCGATTAAAACATGATTAAACTGAATTTCTGGCTGGTTAAAAATTTGTTCAAGAAAACGAGTTTTAGCTTGGAGGTCAACCGAATAAAACCGTGGAAGCAAAACCAAATTGACTACTATAAAAGCACTAGTATGAATGAAATGTTTCGATTTTAATACAAAATCAGCATAGCAAACAGAGAGAATATATAAATAAATGGTAGGAAGTTGTAAAAAGAAAAGCGTGTTTATAAAAAAAGTACAATTTAGGGAAAGATCAAATAAATGGTCAATAGTTGTACTAACATCAATAGCTGTTAATAGTAGAAAAAAAGCAAAAATTCGGTTGCTTAATTTGTGATTCGTTTTTACTGTAATTAAAAAAAAAGCTAGAAATAAAGCAATAATCATCACGATAATTGCAATTGTATCCCATACATTTATTTTATCCATTTCTATTTTTTCTAACGATTGTTTTAAAAATTTGAGTGAGACAGACTATTTCACTTTTTAGTTGGACTTACAAATGAAGTCAAATTTTGTACCTATTTCATTTTGGTAAGATACTATTATTGTTTGTAATGCTAGGGTATAGGATGTCCATAAGTTTGGTTTCTGTTTAATACATTTTGGCTAATATATAATTTTTTTAGAAAAAGATACTAGAATTTACTACAAAACTCGACATCTTATTAAACTGCTGTTAGTGGCAGTTTTTATTCTTCTATATTTATTAACCAATGTTTTTTATTTATTTTCATTAAATCTTCTTTATATGTTTGTTCATTCAAAAACAGATAGCTATAATACTTTAATGGTGTTGAATTTGGATAATTTTTAAGTCCTTCATCAATATATTTTTTCAATTCAGTTTTATCCTCTAATAAATTTAAAGTCTCAACTTTATAGACATAAATAATAGTTGGTATTCTATTATAAATATATAGAAATTCTTTTTCTAAATAATTAATAATATCTCTTTGCAATTCAGGTTTTGTTACTTTTTGTTCAGCAGATTTTGTTATGATTTCTTGATAAAATAGTAATGCTGTAAAAAGATATGTGTTTTTTGATTTTCTATTTTTTTGAAATTCATTAATTTCATTAATTGTACTTTTTTGAATTTCAGAAATTTCATTTTGCAAAACGTCATGATACATTTTCTGAGTAATATAAAAGCAAGTAGAATCATTTTTGTCAATTTTTGTCTTGCTTTTAATATTGTCAAAAGTTTCTTCAATTATATTTTTTTTTGTTTGTGCTAAAATTGTCGAAGTTAAAAATAGCGATAAAATGACTATGTATTTATTCATTGTTTTTTTGTTTGTCTTTAATAATTATCTGTTTGGCAAAATTGCCTTTAATGTTCCGATACTTAGCAGGACAGCGAACTTCGGAACTAATTATTTGCTGTTAAATAAAATTTCTTGTGAGATATAAATGTGAACTTTAAACAAAACTCGCAATCTTGTTAAACCGCTGTTCGTTACTTTTTTTGTTTTTAGATATCATGTCCATCACCATCAAAATATATCTCAGAGATGGCTATATTTTTTTTATTTCCGGAATAATATTCAATTATTTCAAATCTAATAATCCATTGTTTATTCTTGTTTTTAGATTTCGGTTTTGTTTTTGCTCCAATCGGTTGAAACTTAAAAATCTGTTCGTCTTTAGTGTCTTCAAGTAGCAACGTTTTGAATTCTTTATCATTAATATACATTTTAATTTTTTTCGCTCTTGAATACTCATTCCAAAGTGAATCATTTTTGACGTTACCATTAACAATTACGATATCAGTAAATTTGGCACTTTTTTCATTAAAAACATACTCTATATTTTTCAATTTGTCATCATCACTGTTTATCCAAGTAGTTCCATAATCAAAATCATGTATGTTGTATGTGTTTAATTTATACTTGTTTAAGTAATTACACTTTGTACTACTTTTTATTGAATCTATTCTGCCTCCGCAATACCAGCTACATCCTTGAAAAGGTTTACTCCATGGATTTCCACCAAATTCGTCATTGTAGTTTTCAATATATTCTTTAGTGAATTCCGTTTTTATTTTTCTTTTCTTATTTGGTTTAATTTCAGAAATTTCATGACCCATTAATGTTGTACTGAAAATAAGTAGAATTAAAATTGATTTCATATTTACGATATTAGGTCATTTAGTAATTAACGTTCCGGCACTTGGCGAATTTGCAAACTTCGGAACCGATTATTTTCTATCAAAGATAAAATTTCTTGTGAGAAATAAATGTGTATTTACTACAAAATTCGTTAGCTTGCCAAACGGTTGTTGTGCGATCGGTTATTTATTTGTCTAATACTTCTATTGGATTATTCGCTTTTGAATTACTTATTAATATTGCATAATCAAAATAATCAGTTGTTGTTTTACCTTTCAAATCGTTTTTGTTTGACTTTTTAAGGAATAATTTTATTTCCATCAAATCAGTTTGATTTTTTTTATAAGGTGAATTTTCATTATTCAAACGATAAAGTGTTAAATTTGATAGTCTGTTGTTTTTAAGTTTATTTATTCCTTTGAAATATTCTTTCCAATAATCACCAATACCATAACCACCTTCAGTTGTATAGCCAATATATTTTTTGTTTTCGTCATATTTTAAATCCCAAAGCACTCTACTTTTAGTTAAAAATCCCGCAATTGAAATAATTTCTTCCTTTTTGTAAATGCTGTTTTCTATCAACCTTGTAAAAAATGATGGATAATTATTTTCTCTGTCTTTTTCAATGTGGAAAAATCCCATTCTTACAAAATGAGGATTAGATTTAAAATCATACAAACTATTTAAAAATAAATAATTATCATAAATTGTTTTTTCTCTATCTCGTTTTTTAAATGTTAGATTTATATTTTCAATTAAGTTATCGATGATTTTTTGATTTTTTGAAATAGATTGAAAATATGATTTGTTATTTTCATAATCAGCCAAAAAGTTTTTTAAAATAGTTTTAGAATAGCTGTCATAGTTTGGCGAATAATCGGTTGTGTCAATTTTCACCATTGCCACTAAATTATCAAACGATTCATATTTGCCTTTTTCTGTTTGAAATAGATCAATTAGAAGTTTTGATGTATATTTATATGTTACGATTAAGTCAATTCCAACAACTTCAATTTTATCTTTTACTAATTGATTATCATTAATTTTTTTGATATTTTTCCATTTATTATAAGTTTCTATAGTTTTTTCTTGTGGAACTCTATTTCCATAATGCTTTACCAAGTCTTTTAATAAAATTGTGTCACCAGATTTTAAATATTGGTTAAAATAATGAGCAATTCCAAAATCGGTTTCTGGTAAGTAATATTTTATCTTTTTATATTGTAATAATTTTTCAAGTAAAATATTTTCGGCATTCTCAGTTTCCTGGCTTCCATGATAAGCACCGAAACCAATTATTTTGAAATTACTTTGAGGAAATTCAAAATTTGGGTTTAATAAATCGAAACGATTATTTTTTAAATATTCGGTTTTCGATTGAGAAAATACTAATTGTATTGATACTATAAATAATACTAAAATTTTAATTTTCATTTTATTTCGTTTTTATTAACTGTCGTACAACGTTACGTTGCTTGCTAAAGTGGCGACTTCGTAACCGATTATTTTCTATCAAAGATAAAATTTCTTGCGAGAAATAGACGTGTTTTTACTACAAAATTCGTTAGCTTGCCAAACGGTTGTTGGC
>CAZULO010000044.1:0-17645 GCA_964621245.1 uncultured Flavobacterium sp. | reverse complement strand
GACCAAAAACACTAATTCCTCAATACATCAATTCATTAGGTGTAACGTACGAACCCAATTTAATAAAAGCTTTAGAATGGTGTGATGTAGCAAATATGTTACGCGTTCAAAATGAAAGATTAGATGTTAGCTATTTCCCAAATACACGGGAATACACACAACAATTCGGATTAACAAATGAAATTTTAAATAATCTGAATAAAGAAATTGTAGTTATGCATCCCGGACCAATTAACCGTGGTGTAGAAATTACTTCAGATGTAGCAGATGGAAAGCATTCGGTTATTTTAGATCAAGTAGAAAATGGAGTAGCGGTGAGAATGGCGGTAATCTATTTATTGGCGAGTAAAATTCAGAATTAATTTAGAGTTAGAAGTAAGAAGATTGGAGTTGGAAGAATCTAATTGACACAATATCTTTTAAACTTTTAAACATTTAAACTCATAAACTTTTCAAATATGAAAGTAGAACAAAAAGGACATACCACAACAATTAAAGATACCGAAAGTAGTTTTGAAGCGTTTTTAGAAAAACTAACATCGCAGTACAATTCATACAAATCAGTTAATTTAATTATTGATGTAACTCATGATAAATCATTTAATATGAGTTATTTGAAACAGTTTTTAGATTTAGCTAAAACACACAAAAAAAACAAGAAGTCTTTTGTAGTGGTTGCTGAAGATATTGATTTTAATAAAGTGCCCACTTCAATTAATACAGTTCCATCTTTATTAGAAGCTAACGATATCATTGAAATGGAAGAAATAGAACGCGATTTAGGATTTTAAAAACAGTTTATTAGTTTAAATCTTTAAAGTTTTTTCTGTAATTTGTTTTAAGCATAAAAAATAAAATCAATCATAACCAACTCATAAAGAGTTAAATATTTTTAAATGAAACTTACCAATAAAACTAAAATATATTTATTCGTAGCATTACTAGGATTATTTATTTTTTTATTTGCAAATCAATTAATTACAAGTATAAAAACGAATCATTATAATTATTTGAGATTAGTATTACGATTCGCTGCTATATTAGTTATTGTATTTCAAATAGTTAAATTATATAAAAATAAATAAATGATGACAAGAAGAGCTAAGTTCAACCTGTTTTTTCTAGTATTAGTAATTATTATGTTAGTACTAAATGGAATTATTTTTTACCAAGAAAATAAAATAGAATGGTTTAGATTACTATCAAATATTTTATTGATTTTTCTTTTTTCATTAAATATTTACAACGAAAACAAGAAACAAAAACTGAAATAATTCTACTTTGAAAATAAAAATATTAGGCTGTTACGCTGCCACTCCCAGAACGATAACCAATCCAACATCACAAGTTTTAGAAATAAAAAACCACATGTTTTTAATTGATTGTGGGGAAGGCACGCAAGTACAACTTCGAAAGCACAAAATTAAGTTCTCTCAAATTGAACATATTTTTATTTCTCATTTACATGGCGATCATTTTTATGGATTAATTGGACTTATTTCTACTTTCATGCTTTTAGGTAGAGATAAAGATTTACATGTTTATGGTCCGAAAGGTATTAAAGAAGCGATTCTATTGCTTTTAAAATTAGGAAATGCTTACACATCTTATAATTTATTTTTTCACGAATTAACTTCTAAAGAAAGTGAAATTGTTTTTGAAGATGAAAAAGTGAAAGTAACCACAATTCCTTTAAAACATAGAGTATACACAAACGGCTATTTGTTCGAAGAAAAAAACAAAGAAAGAAAACTAAATATTGACGCCATTTTAAATTATGATATTGAAAAAGTATATTATAATAAAATTAAATATGGTGGCGATATCACTTTAGATGATGGAAGAATTATTCCAAATTCCGAATTATCTTTCGATCCAGAAGAAACCAAAAGTTATGCATTTTGCTCGGATACTATATATAATGAAGAAATTATTCCAATAATAAAGAACGTTACGGTTTTGTATCATGAAAGCACCTTTTTAGAAAGCGAAAGTCATTTAGCGGAAAAAACGATGCACACAACTGCCAAACAAGCCGCAAATATTGCTAAATTAGCAGAAGTAAAAAACTTGTTATTAGGTCATTATTCCACACGTTACGGAAATATTGAATTATTTAAAACAGAAGCTAATGAAATTTTTGACAGTGTTTTATTAGCTGATGATGGTTTAGAGTTTGAGTTTTAGATTTTCGAAGCACAGATTATAGAAATTAAAAAAATCTTTAAAAAAAGCCTTCGCGACTTTGTGACTTCGCGGCAATATATTATGAAAGATTTATCAGATTACAGAAAATCATACGAAAAAAGCGAATTGTTAGAAAATACGATTCCAGATGATGCCTTACAATTATTTCATAAATGGTTTTATGAAGCGGAAGAACAAGAAAATGGGGAAGTCAATGCTATGACAATTTCTTCATTAGGATTAGATGGTTTCCCAAAAAGTAGAGTCGTGTTATTGAAAAAATTTAATGAAGAAGGTTTTATTTTTTACACCAATTATAACTCGGAAAAAGGAAAAGCAATTATTCAAAATCCAAATATATGTTTGTCGTTTTTTTGGCCTGTTTTGGAACGCCAAGTTATTATTAAAGGAATTGCAGAGAAAACAAGTGCTGTTATTTCGGATAATTATTTTGATTCCAGACCGGAAGGAAGTAAGTTAGGAGCCATTGTATCGAATCAAAGTGAAGTAATTCCTTCTAGAGAATTTTTAGATGAAAAATTAAAAATATTAGAAAGTGAATTAACGGGTTCAGAAATCAAACGTCCAGAAAATTGGGGTGGTTTTTTAGTCAAACCAGTAGAAATTGAATTTTGGCAAGGAAGAGCCAACCGATTACATGACCGAATTAGATATAAATCACAATCCGATTTTAGTTGGAAAATAGACAGACTATCACCTTGATAATCAATTAGATATAAAAATTATAAATCCTGAGTTACTACTTAGGATTTTTTTTATGTTAGTTCTTGTAAAAAACACAACTATTTGAAAGTTAAAGATTTAAAATGTTAAATTTTAGTGTATTTCGTCGATTTTATTTGCAGTTCAACTTATAATTAGTACATTTGTCCTGTAAATCAATCACTTAATCGATAGATATGATAAAAGCAATATTTTTAAAAACAGTATTTATTTTTGTTTTGACTTTTTCTTTATTTTCATGTTCAAATGAAGATATTGTTGTTGAACCAACATCAAATTCTAGCCTTAAAAAATATTCGCATTCTACCTTCGAACTTGAATTGTTAGATTTAGTAAATCAAGAACGAGTGAGCAAAGGTTTACAAGCTTTAGTAATTATTGAAGAAATATCATATTTAGCTTCGACTCATGATGATTATATGATCGTAAAGGGAACAGCTAGCCATGATAATTTTCAAACTAGATCTACGATCTTAAAAAACGAATTAAAAGCCATAAGTGTTAGTGAAAATGTTGCTTATGGATATAATACGCCAAGCTCAACTTTAGCAGCTTGGAAGTTAAGTGCTTCACACAAAGCCAATTTAGAAGGAAATCATACCCACTTTGGATTAGCTGTAAAAGCGGATGCCAATGGGTCAAAATATTATACTTTATTATTTATTAGAAAATAATCGAATATAATTTTAATTGTTTAGTTTTATAGTTGCAATGCAAAAAAATCTCGAGGAAACTCGAGATTTTTTATTTTATTCAGATTCAGTATCTTCTGATTCATCATCTATCGTCACTGGATTATTTTCATCTTCATCTCTAACTAATTCAAAAAAAGTAAAAGTAGTTCCGCCGTATGTTCTGGCAAATGAAAAATTCGCTAAGTGTTCTAGTTTTGTATCTTTAGAATGCTCAATGATTAACATGCCTTCCTCTTCTAAAATTTCGTTTTCAAAAATTAAAGTTGGAATTTTTTCAAAATCTTTTTGTTCAATATGATAAGGTGGATCAGCAAAAATGATATCATAAGAACCTTTGTGTTTTTGTAAAAAGGAAAACACATCACTTTTAATAGGTGTAATATCAAAATCAAATTCAGTTGAAATTTTTCGGATATAATTCACACAACCCATATCGGCATCTACTGCTACTAAAGGCGTAGCGCCACGAGAAGCAAATTCGTAAGCAATATTTCCTGTTCCTGAAAACAAGTCTAAAATTTTAAGTTCACCAAAATTAAAATGGTTGTTAAGGATATTAAATAAGGCTTCTTTGGCCATGTCGGTAGTTGGACGAACAGGCAAATTTTTTGGTGCTTGTAAACGTCTTCCTTTATATTTTCCAGATATTATTCTCATGAGTGAAATAAAATAAAATGCTTTAATAGGTCTTTTTCATCCACATCAAAGGCTGTTTTTAAATGGTAAACATCTAAAATACTACAATTTCTGATATATTTATATGCTATTTGAAAAGCATCACTTGATTCTGAAATAGCACCTATAAATTGAACGGGAACAATTTCCGGATTCAATTGCAATTGCTCATAAGTAAATAGCAAATAATAAATAAAATCTTCTAACGTTTTGTAAATAAATGTATTAAATAATAATAAATTTTTATTTTTGGTTACAACAATTTCAAATCGATCTTCCTGAAAATGGACCCAAACTTGCTTGGCATCATTATTTTTAGAAAAATCTAATGCTTTTTTCACAAATATGGAATTGCAATTTTTGTAATCAAAGCTATTATAATGATCTAATAAATAGTTGTTTATGTTGGTATATGGTATAAAAACGTTATTTAAATCGTAAGTATCCAAATAATCATAGGCAAAATAATCGGTTTCAAAAACTTTAGAATTGTATTGCAAATAACTCCCTAAATAATTTGGATCAAATAAGGAAGAAGGCACAAACGTGTTTAAATTTGAATTGTGCAATACCACTACATCATCAAATTTTTCTTCTAAAATGGGATTTTCCACAAAAATTTTCCACAATTCCTCATCTAATACATTATTTGGATTGATGGTATATGATTTATGCAATTTTATTTTACCAGTAATCAAATCAATAACACAAAAAGAAAGGTTAGTAGTGGCCACCTCAAAGCTAAGTTTTTTATATGTTTTTTGAGTAATATCCTGATTCATGTTCCCTAATTATTCGACAAATTTACATTTTTTGAGAGAATTAAAAACCTACAATCGAAATTATATTTTTATTCTGCTCAAAACCTTTCTATATTTGAGGTCCTTAAACGAAACAAAATGTCTCCATCGCAATTTTATAAAACACTTTTAGATAAATTTCCTTTTGAACCTACAACAAATCAGGACGTTTTCTTTCAAAAAATTGCAGGATATATTTTAGATTCAAAAAACGATTTGTTTGTTTTAAAAGGATATGCTGGAACAGGAAAAACGACCGTAATTTCAACATTAGTGAACCAGTTACAGGCAGCCAATAAAAAAGCAGTAATGTTGGCACCAACGGGTCGTGCTGCGAAAGTAATGTCGGCTTATTCTGAAAAACCAGCATTTACGATACACAAACGGATTTATTTTCCAAAAAAGAATAAAAGTGGTGGCGTAGGTTTTGTGATGCAAGCCAATAAGTTTAAAGATACCCTTTTTATTGTGGATGAATCGTCCATGATTTCTGATCAATCGAATGAAACTAGTTTGTATGAAAACGGTTCTTTATTAGATGATTTATTGTTTTATGTAGATGCGGGTCAGAATTGTAAATTAATTTTAGTTGGAGATACCGCACAGTTGCCACCAGTTAATTCAGATATTAGTCCGGCTTTAGATATCCATTCTTTGCATGTGAATTATGATAAAGAAATTGTGCATATTGAATTAGATGAAGTGATGCGACAAGCTGAAAATTCTGGAATTTTGTACAATGCTACGGAATTGCGAGAATTGCTAAAATCGCATTTTATCGATGATTTTAAGTTTAATTTGAAGCGTTTTAAAGATATTGTTCGTTTAGAAGATGGCTTTGATATTGAAGACGCCATTCATCAATCGTACAGAAATTATACTACAGAAGATACTTCGTTTATAGTGCGATCAAACAAAAGAGCGAACCAATATAACCAACAAATTAGACAACGTATTTTAGGAAAAGAAAGTGATTTAGCGGCGGGCGATTTACTTATGGTCGTAAAAAATAATTATTTTTGGTTAAACGAAACTTCACAAGCGGGTTTTATTGCCAACGGTGATATTATTGAAGTTTTGAAAATCAGAAACATTCAGGAATTATATGGTTTTAAATTTGCCAATGTTACCATTCGAATGATCGATTATCCAAATGAAGCTCCGTTTGAAACGGTTTTACTTTTAAATACTATAGAAAGTGAATCAGCCTCTTTAACTTATGAAGAATCGAACCTATTATACCAGGAAGTTTCTAAAGATTACGAAGACGAAAGTCATAAATACAAACGCCTTTTAAAAGTCAAAAGCAATCCTTATTTTAATGCGTTGCAAGTCAAATTTTCTTATGCGATTACGTGTCATAAATCGCAAGGTGGACAGTGGAGTAGTGTGTTTGTAGAAAAACCGTATTTACCTAATGGAGTGGATAGAGATTACATTCGTTGGTTGTATACTGCGATTACCCGAGCCAAAGAAAAATTATATTTAATAGGCTTTAAAGAAGAAGATTTTGAGTAAACTATAATTTTAGTAAAAAACTTAATTTTCTTTAAATTTATGTTGAAGTTGCACTTTCTATGAAGAAATAAATTTAGAAAAAAGAAAAAATAATTTTAAAAAATTCTATAAATCAATAAAAATGAAAATAATTGCTGTCATTCCTGCGCGTTATGCTTCTACACGATTTCCTGCGAAACTAATGCAAGATTTAGGTGGAAAAACCGTTATTTTAAGAACCTTTGAGGCCGCAGTAGCTACCGATTTGTTTGATGATGTATTTGTGGTAACCGATTCGGAATTGATTTTTAATGAAATTATTTCGAATAATGGAAAAGCGATCATGAGTATCAAAGAGCATGAAAGTGGTAGCGATAGAATTGCAGAAGCTGTAGAAAATATAGATGCAGATATTATAATTAATGTGCAAGGTGACGAACCTTTTATCAATAAACCGCCCTTAGAACAAATTATTGAAGCCTTCAAACAGGATGTTGCACAAAAAATTGATTTAGCTTCTTTAATGTTTGAAGTTAAAGATAAGTCTGAGATTGAAAGTCCGAATAATGTAAAGGTAATAACCGATCAAGATGGATTTGCATTGTATTTTTCACGTTCTGTAATTCCATTTCCACGTGAAGAAAATGTTGGTGTTCGCTACATGAAGCATATCGGAATTTATGCGTTTAGAAAGCAAGCTTTGTTAGATTTTGCCCAATTGCCTATGCTTTCTTTAGAAGCTTCTGAAAAACTAGAACAATTACGTTATTTAGAATACGGAAAACGAATCAAAATGATTGAAACTTCTCACGCTAGTATTGGAATTGATACGTTGGAAGATTTAGAGAAAGCACGTCTCTTATTATCATAAAAAAAACCTTCATTACTGAAGGTTTTTTATTTTAGTTTTTCCATAAATCAGCTTGAAATTGAATCCAATTCTTTTTCGTTAAAAAGTAATTTCTTTGATTTAGTTGCTGAAAAAGTGCTAGCATTTGATACAAACGTTGCAAGTTAAACTCATCATATCTTTCATTAGAAAAATAAATAGGCGACTGAGACGTGTAAGTTTCTATCGTAGCAAATTTATCTTTGTTAAGTTCTTCCTTCTCCAGCATGATAGTTGCAATTGCCATCAGTTCTTTCTGAAAAGATTCTTCTATACTTTTAAAAGTATCAAATTTATGCTTTATGACTTCAAAAGTACTAGTTTCTCCAGTAAATTGTAAAAACGTATATATTTTAGTACATAATTCTAAATTGGCATCAAATTTAGTATCAAACTTTAAAAAATCTTGACAAACTGCTACAAAAGCAACTTCTTTATGTTGATCTTTTGCAATACGATAAAAGGCATCAAAAATATCTTGATCGTTCTCTTTAAGTTGATTTTTAATGATTTCAATATGTTTTTGATGCAAATTTTTTACCGTACTAACTTGCTTTTTTGAGTATTTAATTCCTTCATAATCAAAAGTATTACAATCAATTGTACCGTTTGCAATGGCCTCTAAAATCTGCAAATCGTTTTGTAAAACAAGGGCTTCTTTGGTCCAATTTTCTTTTTCATCAGAAAAAAGAGAAACCAAATCTTTTGAAGATTCTGATAACGGTTCAGTAGAAAATGTTACAGGACTATGATTATCGTAATACTGATTAAAAATTGGATCAAAAGATTCTTTCTCATAAGTTTCAGAAAAATCTGTTTCAAAATTGGTTAAACTATTTTTAATTTCTTCTTTAGCGTAAGAAACGGCTTGAAAAATTTTGTGAGTTACTTGTTCTTGCCAGTTTTCAATATTTTCAAAAATCGCATTAGCCGGACTAGAATTTATTTCAGATTTTATAATTTCTAACTTTTCTAAAGCTGCAATTCGTTCCTCTAATTCAGGATGAGAAGCCCATTGATTTTTAATCACAATCTTTGAATTACTAAAGTTAGTACTTTCTTTTTCAGAAACTTGCGGTAAGTTATTATCAATAGTTATGTTTTGCTTCTTAGCTAAAAATTGCATTACAAAAGTATGTTCTTTAAAAAGATTTTTACTTGTAAGCGCCTCATCTACTTTAGTATCATAATAACCTAAAACTCTTGAAAAACTTTGATTGGCTAAATCTAAACGTAATAAAGAGGTTTTTAAAGGCAGAAAACCTGTAACATTTGCAGCAACTTCATCGGCGTGAAATTCCATTTCTCTGGATAAGGCTAAATAATTTTTATTCACAAACGCATACATTTTACCTAATAACCACTGAATACCTTGAATAATTTTAATTCCAATACTTACAAAAATTGAAAAATAACCACTCACATTGGCCCAACTAATAATTAGTTTTGAAAAAGATTCATTATCAAAAAGTAAATTATAAATAACCTGATTCACTTGATAAACATAACTCCCAACTTTCATTGATTTTTGTGAAAAATGACCAAACTCGTGCGATAAAATGGCTTTTAATTCGTCATGTGTAATGCTATTTACCAAGCCTAAACCAATGTGTAAATTCTTTTTTACAGGAAGAAACATACTCCAAAAGCCAGAATCATAAAAAACACTAGCATTAACTTCTGAAGAAATATAAACTTTTTTTGGAAATTTAGTGTCGGTAATGGTTACAATTTCATCTAAAAAAGCGAATAATTTAGGTTCTTGATTGCGTTTAATTTCAATAAAATTAGATAAATCTGTTTTGTGTGAACTGAAAATGAATTTTATTAAAAAAATGCTAATCATTACACCTAAACCGGCTAATCCAATACCTAAAGCTAAAGTTAAAAACATTGGTTTAGCTACAATCATAGCAATTCCTCCAGCGATACAAGCACCAGTAAATGCGAAGGCAGCACATAATAAAATAATGTAAAATAATACAAAAGCAATAATAGCAATAATCGCCTTTGTAGTTTGTTTTTTGAAACTTGGAGAAACTTGAATTTGCATAATTGGGCTTACGATTAATCTTGAATACGAATTAGACTTTCTTCTTTTACAATTATTTCTGGTTTCCCTTTGTAAATTACAACTGTTCCAGAAATACAGATGGTTTTATCATTTAGATCAACTGGATTATAACTAAATTTATCTCGATCTAATTTAAAAATCATGACAGAAAAGGCATTTTTAGGAAAAGGTTTTCCGAAATTTAATAACACATTTCCACCAGAAGTTTCATGAATTCCGGTTATTTTTTCACAAATAGTAATATTTTTACCTTCAAATGAAGCTAAATTATCTAAAGTTGGAGTTGTTTCTTGCGCCATACTTAAGCTGGCAATAAGTAGGCTTAAAAATAAAAATAAATTCTTCATACATAATTGGTTTAAAATACAAATTAATACTATTATCAGCAATTTAACAAAAAAATATCCCCAGTTATTGGCTGGAGATAGTTTATATTGAATTAAAAAAGTAGTTCAAATATTCAAATTAATGAGATTCTTCACTACATAAACCTATAATTTCATGAAATACATCATGTAATTTGACTAAAGCCTCTGAAATTTCTTTATCTGATTTTTTTCCTTTTACTAATTTATCTAATTTTTTACTATCTAATTTTAATTTTTGAATAGCTGCAACCACTTCTTTTTTATTAAATTCGGCTGGAATAATTGATTTTACTAGTAAATCGGCTTTTAAAACCATTTCTCCACTTCGTGTTTTTATAGGTTGCAAATTCCCTTCTTCACTTGGGTGAAAAGTTTCCGACATCACTTTGTGAAAGTCTTTTAAAGCGGGCCATTCGTCAAATTTACCTTTTGTAACCGCTTTATAATTGGCACTAACTTCATTCCAGTTGATAACATTCCAAATTGAAGTTAAATAATCAGCACGTTTGTTTTGGTATTTTAAGTAATAGGCGTGTTCCCAGACATCAATTCCTAAAATTGGAGTTCCTTTACTTTCCGCAAGATCCATTAACGGATTGTCTTGATTTGGAGTAGAAGAAACCACAAGTTTTTTATCTTTATCAACAGCTAACCAGGCCCAACCAGAACCAAAGCGAGAAGTTGCAGCAGCATTAATTTTTTCTTTTAAAGCTTCTAAGCTTCCAAAAGTGGTTATAATTGCTTTTTCTAATTCAGGAGAAGGCTTTGTGTTTTTTTCTGGCGTTAAAATCGACCAAAATAATTCATGATTAAAATGTCCACCCGCATTATTTCTGATGGCTGGACTAAATTTTGACATGGAAGCAAAAATATCTTTAACGGACATTTTTTCAGCATCTGTTCCTACAACAGCCGCATTTAAATTTTTTACATAAGCGGCATGATGTTTACTATAGTGAATTTCCATAGTTTGAGCATCAATAACAGGTTCTAAAGCACTGTAAGAATAAGGAAGTGGCTTTTGAGTGAATTGTGCCGAAACCGAAACACAAACAAAAAGTAGTGCCGATAAAATTTGATTTTTTTTCATATCCGAATGTTTTTAAATTCTAAAAAATAATATAAGTAAAGTTACAGCGATTTGTATCTAAAAAAAGAAGTTTGACACAACTTTATGATTTAATAGTACAATCTGAAATCTAATAATTTACAAAGTGCATAGTTTTTTTCGAAAAGAGTTTCTACAACTTCATCTATATTTTCATTTTCTTGAAAAAGAGTAAAGAAAACCTGATCAAATTGGTAACTTTTAAAGTTGTTAAATTTCTCACCATAACCTGAAATCGCTTTTGCTCCAGTTACATCTAAAAAAAATTGGGCTTGATCATTTGTCAAATCTAAGGTTTTTGTATTGGCAAAATGTATGATTTTACCTTTCATTTTTCCTTCGAAAAGTTCAGCAATTTCGTCTAAACTATAATAATAATCATAAATACAAATGTTGTTTTCTTCGCCTTCCATCACCAAATATATAATTTCATAATTCTTAAAATGATGATCATCATAAAGAAGAGCCGATAAACTTTCTTCTAAACCTTCTATAGTATCGCAAGTTTTGTAAATAGATGGTATACCATGCTGAAACGCTAAATTTGTTAATTGTTTTTCAATTTCAGAAGTTGCTAGAATTTCAATATCTGCAACTGCTTCTAAGCAAAATATAAATTGTTCTTCTTCCATATTTTAATGTAAGGGTCTTTTTTTAATCATACCGCCACGTGTATCTTTTACGCTATTCATAACTACAAAGGCAGCTGGTGAAATTTTATCTAATTCAGTCATTAATTTATTTAATTCTAAACGAGTGACAACTGAATAAATGATATCTGTATCTTTGGTTTCTCCTTGTTTTCCAAATCCTTTTTTACCACTGTAAACAGTGACACCACGTCCCATTTTATGAATAATCATTTCTCTAATTTCTTCATGATGAGAAGAAACAATGGTTACACCTATATATTCTTCAATACCTTCTACAATAAAATCTAACGTTTTAGATGCCGCTAAATAAGTAATCATGGAATACAAAGCGATTTCAATACCTAGGAAATATGCAGCAGCGCCAAAAATAATAACATTTATAATAATTATCACATCTCCAATTGTTGTTCCGAATTTCCTACTCAAATAAATGGCTAAAACTTCTGTACCATCAATAACAGCGCCACCTCTAATCGCAAATCCAATTCCGGCACCCAGAAAAAAACCACCAAAAATGGCTACTAATAAATTGTCATTTGTAATGTTTGGAAATGTTAAAGTAGCTAAAGCAATGGAAAGTCCGCCAATAGCAAAAGCCGTTTTTATTGCAAATTGTTTTCCGATAACAGTATATCCTAAAAATACAAAAGGTAAATTGACACCAATAATTAATATGTATAATGGAATTTTAGTTAAAGAAGCTATTAATAAAGAGATACCTGTGGCACCACCATCAATAAAATGATTAGTTAACAAAAAGCCTTTAAAACCAAAGGAAGCGGATAAAATCCCTAACACTATTAAAAATACATCTTTAATGTTATGTTTAATGGTTATTTTTAGTTTTTTGTAAGCTTTTGCTAAAATATAATCGGATAATTTAGTTCTATCTAAAGACGAATCCAGCAAGATAATTTTGAGAAGGATATTTTTGAAAAATAATTTCATGTTGAGTGGACTTAAAATAGATGTTTTTCAAAAATACTTTAAATTGAGATAAAAGTCTAATTAATTGTATGAATTAAGATAAATTTAATACTTAAGAAATTCTTTTAATGATAAGTAAATCGTTATATTTTTCTACTTTTTTAAGATGTTTAATTTGGTAATCTAAAGAATTAAAATGAGATAAATAGTTGCAGATTAATTCATCTTTATTTTTATCTAACAACATGATATTAAACATCATATAACCATTTATATTAAGTAGTTGTTTTGTTTTTTCAATAAATTCATTTTCAAATAAAAAAGAAGGCATTTCGATATCTTTAAAAATATCAATTATTAGTAAATCATATTTACTTTTATCATTCTGAACAAACTCTTCTGCATCGGCAAGAATACAGGTAAAGTTTTGAAAAGTTTTCAAATTAAAGTGAGAATTCGCAATAGCAATTACTTCAGCATCAATTTCTATGCCTGTGATAGGTTTTTTAAAATTAAAATCATTTATTAAAGTATGAACCACACTTCCGCCAGCTACGCCAAGAATTAAAATTTCAGATAAGGTATTGATTTCTTTTTGACCAATTTCAAGCAATCCTTTTTTTAAAATGGTTTCTAAACTACCGTAAGAATAATTAGTATTAGCCGTGTTTAACATTTTTTTACCATTGTAATAAGTAACTTCTAGTGATTTACTAATCTTAGATGCCTTATTATAAATTGTAATAGGATACAGATAACTGAGTATTTTTTTAAACATTTTGACTAATATTAAGGAATATAGTATATTTTTGCGAACCAAATTTACGAGAATGAAACAAATAATATATCGCTTTTTATTTTTTAAATTATTAGGATGGAAAGTTACAGGCACTTTTGATACTAATATTAAAAAATGCGTAATGATTGTAGTGCCACATACCAGTTGGTTCGATTTTTTTATTGGCGTTTTCTTTAGAGGAACTTATCCTGTTGCAATTCATTTTTTAGCTAAGAAAGAGTTATTTAAATTTCCATTAGGCGCCTATTTAAAATGGATGGGAGGTATTTCTTTAGATAGAAGTAAAACAGAAAACAAAGTGGATGCCATAGCCAGAATATTTGAAGCTAAAGACGTATTACGACTTTCTTTATCTCCAGAAGGAACTAGAAAAAGAGTCGCGCAATGGAAATCGGGCTATTACTATATTGCACAAAAAGCAAATGTGCCCATAATTCCAATTGGATTTGATTATGCAAATAAACAAGTTATTGTATTTGAACCTTTTATAATTACAAATAACTACGAAAAAGATGCTACTTATCTTGAAAGTTTATTTTTAGATATAAAAGGAAAAGTACCTGAAAAAAGTTTTTTTAAAAATAATTAAATAAAAAAAATCCAAACTCTTTTTTTTAACGTAAATGAAGATATAAGCTAATAAAGCAATAGTAAGATTCATAATATGGCGCTGTTTGATTTAATTCTTATCATTTAATAATCATTTGAAAAGTTTATTTGTTCGCCAAGTTTAAAATAATAGTTTTAGTTTTTTTTTTGAAAATCTCAATCTGAATTATTTCAGGTTGGGATTTTTTTCTTTGTACGATTTGAAACTGCCATCTTTATAAAAAACAACAATCTGTTCAATCTCTGAAGAATGTAAAAAAGGTAAATTAAGATCTTTAACTTCATCAAAAGTCTGATTCTTGGGATTTTCAGTACTATGTAAGGGTTCATTTGATTCAAAAACTTTCTCTAAATTTTCAGAAAATAAATCGGAAGTTGAAATTACATTAGTAATAGGAGTAATCGACTCCGTTTTTGAAGCTTCTTTTTTAGGGAAATTTCCTTTTCCGTTTAATAGCCATAACAATTCTACTTCTGGAAAATGTTCCATCACTTTTAAAATAAAATCTAAACTAGGTTTGTTTCTAGCTGATAATAAATGTGAAATACTTGAGCGTTGTACATTTATAGTATCTGCAAAAGAAGAAGCAGACAATCCATAATATTCAAAAATTAATTCTAATCGTTTGATAAATGCATCGGAATCAATCATATAACAATAGTTAATTAGTTAGTTTACAAATGTAATGAAAAATAAATCATCTTATATATTTACAATTGTAAATAAAGAAAAATAAAACAATTAAATTCAAAACCAAAGAATTAAGTAAACCATTATTATGCGTTGATTATCAATTATTTAGATATATTTAAAGCAAAATGTTTACAATTGTAAAAAGTAGTGATTCTTTATTGTTTACAAATGTTTATTAATTATTTGATAACCTGATTTACAAATGTAAATTGTATTTTTTTTACATTTGTAACATGAAAGATAATTTACAATTAGCAACAGAATATACCTATTCGCCAATAATGGGTCGTTATGTTACTCTAGATAGTATTCAGCGTTTTTTAGCCACACTACAATCGAATTTTAAAATTAACACTTTAGGTTTATCTGTAGAAAAACAACCAATTCCTTCAATAGAATTTGGTGAAGGTCCGGTTAAGATTTTAATTTGGTCACAAATGCATGGTAATGAAAGTACGACAACAAAAGGCTTAGTTGATTATTTACATTATTTAAATACCAATTCTGAAGCTTGGGATGCTGTAAATAAAACGTATACTTTTTTTATTATTCCTATGTTAAATCCAGATGGTGCGACTTTATATACTAGAGAAAACGCAAATGGAGTTGATTTAAATAGAGATGCATTTGAATGCACACAACCAGAAAGTAAGTTGTTACGAAATACATTTGACCAGTTTCAACCAGATTATAGTTTCAATTTACATGACCAACGAACTATTTTTGGTTTATTAGAGTCAGAAAAACCAGCTACTATGTCTTTTTTAACTGCCTCATACAATAAGGAAAGAGATTTTAACGTTGTTAGAAAAAGAGCTGCTTGTGTTATTGCAGAAGTACATGAAGAACTACAAAAATACATTCCCAATCAAGTCGGAAGATTTGATGATTCCTTTAATATTAATTGTACGGGAGATTATTTTACAAGTTTAGGTTATGCTACGATTTTATTTGAAGCTGGGCATTATTCTGGTGATTATCAACGAGATATTGTAAGAAAATATGTTTTTATAGCACTAAAAAAAGCTATTTCAGTTGTTAACGAAAACGTTGTAGTTGAGAAAAATTTTAATAAATATTTGCATATTTATCAAAATAATAAATGTTTTTATGATTTTATTTTTAAAAATGTCCGAATTATTGATAATAATGTAGAAAAAATCATTAAATTTGCAGTTCAATTTAAGGAAGTTTTACAAAAGAATGAAATCGTTTGGATTCCAAAAATTATTGAAATTGAAAATATAGATACTTTTTTCGCACATCAAACTGTTGATTATGAAAACAAACTATATGAATTTGATAACAGAAATTATCCTAAAATTGGCGACACTATAAAAATAATAAGTATAAAAAAAGAGTAAACAAATAGATTATGAGTAAGTTTAGACTAGATGAAGTAGATCACCAAATATTAGATATGTTAATTGACAATACACGTATTCCTTTTACGGATATTGCAAAAAAATTATTAATATCAGCTGGAACGGTGCATGTGAGGGTGAAAAAAATGGAAGACGCTGGAATTATTCAAGGTTCTTCTTTAACTTTGGATTATGAAAAATTAGGATATTCCTTTATAGCTTATGTTGGAATCTTTTTACAAAGTACGTCACAAACTAAATTTGTTTTAGAAAGAATTAATGAAATTCCTTTTGTAACAGTTGCTTCAGTAACAACCGGAAAATTTAATATTTTCTGTAAGATTAGAGCAAAAGATACAGCCAACGCAAAAGATATTATTTTCCAAATTGATGATATCGACGGGGTTTACAGAACAGAAACTATGATTTCATTAGAAGAAAGTATTAACGACAAAAAGCGTTTAATGCATACTATTTTTAAAGAACTATAATAAATTAATTAGGCTTTCATTTTTGAGAGCCTTTTTTTTAAAAATTAAACCAAATTATGATTAAAAATCTTAACCCAAATGAATATTTAGCTTATTACGAAAATTATATTTCTCTAGCTCCTTCTGAAAATATAATTCAAAATTTTGAGATTCAACTAGAAGCTACTCCTGCTTTTTTTCAGAATTTACCAATTGAAAAATTAGAGTATCAATATGAAGTAGGGAAGTGGACACCAAAAGATATTTTACAACATATTATTGACACAGAACGTATTTTTGCTTATCGAGCTTTGCGTTTTGCTCGTTTTGACAATACAAATCTTCCAGGTTATGAAGAAAATGAATATGCAGCTGTTGCAAATGCCAATCAAAGAAGCATCTCAGATTTAATTGAAGAATATAAAGCTGTAAAACTAGCAACCATTTATTTGTTTAAAAGTTTTACTGAAGAAATGTTGCTACATATTGGACATGCAAATCAGGCTCCAGCTTCAGTTCGTGCTATTGGTTATATAATTGCAGGTCATGAATTACATCATATTCAAGTCATAAAAGAAAGGTATTTATAATAAAAAAATCCCAATTTTCATTGGGATTTTTTGTATCTAATCTTCGTCATCAAAGTCATCTTCGTCAGAATCATCACTAATTTTGTTTCCATCTGCATCTTCTTCGTCATCTAATTCGATTTTTTCCTCTTTTTCTTCCTCTTCATCAGAATCATCTTCAATTTCTAATTCTTTTAAAGCATCTAAACCTTCTTCTGGTGCCATAAAATCATCATCTTCATCAAAGTTTTCAATTCTATCAGCTAGTTTTAAACTAACTTTCACTAAGTAAATAGTGTCTTCTGTTCTAACTTCTACTGCTTCAACAGTCTCATTTTTAGCATTCTTAAAACGAATAATATCTGAATCGTCATATCCGTCAGGAAATTTTTCCACTAGTAAGTTTAAAATTTCATTTGTTAATTTTGCGTACTCTACAATTACTCTTTTCATCTGTTGTGTGCCTTGATCAATTTAAGTGTCAAATTTAGTATTGAAATATTAAAATTTAAATTTTTTTTAA
>CAZULO010000043.1:0-17929 GCA_964621245.1 uncultured Flavobacterium sp. | reverse complement strand
TTTAGTGATAATAAGGGTCAGAATTTTGGTTTGAGTTTAAATATTCCAATTTTCAATGGTTTTGCTGTTAGAAATAATGTAGCTAGAAGTAAAATTGCTTTAGAAAGAAGCAAATTAGCTAAAAATCAACAAGAATTAGATTTAGAACGTAATGTATTTACGGCGTACACAGATACAAAAGCGGCTAAAGAAAGTTATGAAGCCGCGTTGCAAATTGTAAAAGCGAGAGAATTAGCGATGCAGTATGCCAAAGATCGATATGAAATTGGAATGATGAACATTTTCGATTACAATCAATCTCAAACGGCTTATGTAAATGCACAATCAGAAGTTTTAAGAACCAAGTACGATTATATTTTTAGAATTAAAATTTTAGAATTTTATTTCGGAATTCCACTTATAGAAAAACAATAAAGTCATGTCAAGAAAAAAATTATTTATTATTTTAGGAAGTGTTGTCGGGGTAGTTGCACTTTTAATCGTTTTGAAAAAAACAGGAGCTATCGGCGCTAATGATGCCAGTAAAGTGGTTGAAGTTGCCAGAGTTGAAACCGCAACTGTTATTGAAACCGTTTCCGCTACAGGAAAAATTCAACCCGAAGTTGAAATTAAAATTATGCCAGAAGTTTCAGGTGAAGTCATTGCTTTAAATGTGAAAGAAGGGCAAGAAGTAAAAAAGGGACAATTGTTAGTGAAAATTAATCCAGATATTTATACTTCAGGTGTAGATCGTACGGTAGCTTCATTATCTACCTCTAAAGCAGGTGTGAGTCAAGCCGATGCGCAAGTGAAAGAAGCTAAAGCAAATTATGACAGAAATAAAAAATTGTTTGATAAAGGTGTAATTTCTCGTGCAGAATGGGACAGAATTGTATCTGCGTATGAAGTAGCTGTGGCTAGTAAGCAATCAGCTTATTATCAAATGAAATCTGCATCAGCCAACGTTACCGAAGCTAGTGATAATTTAAAAAGAACAACCATTTTTGCACCAGCAGACGGAACCATTTCTAAATTAGATATCGAATTAGGGGAACGTGTTTTAGGGCAACAACAAATGGCAGGTACCGAAATGATGCGTATTGCCAATTTAAATAATATGGAAGTTGAAGTAGATGTAAATGAAAATGACATTGTTAAAGTGAATGTTGGAGACTCTGCTAAAATTGAAGTTGATGCTTATTTAAAACGAAAATTTGATGGTGTAGTTACAAGTATCTCCAACTCGGCGACTACAGGTTTAACTGCAGATCAGGTAACAAATTTTAAGGTTAAAGTAAGATTGGTTAAAGAATCGTACCAAGATTTAGTAGAAGGAAAACCAGCTAGTTAT
Source organism: uncultured Flavobacterium sp. (assembly GCA_964621245.1). Lineage (GTDB taxonomy): Bacteria > Bacteroidota > Bacteroidia > Flavobacteriales > Flavobacteriaceae > Flavobacterium. Next base: position 16,599 of record CAZULO010000043.1, on the reverse strand, counting down.
TCGCCATTCCGTCCTGGAATGACGGCTACAGTTGATATTGAAACCAAACGAAGTTCTAATGTTTTGGCTGTGCCCATTAGTGCTATTGTAATTAAAGATGATACCACTTCTACTAAAAAAGATATTGTAGCTGAAATAGAAAAAGAGGAAGCGGATAAAAAAGGAAAAGCACCTAAAAAAGACATTAAGTTTGAATGTGTTTTTGTGAAAGTAGGCGATAAAGCTAAAATTAGAGTGGTTAAAACGGGTATTCAAGACGATTCTAAAATTGAAATTTTATCTGGATTGAAAAAAGGTGATGAAATTATCACTGGACCTTACACTCTAGTGTCTAAAGAGTTGATGCCAAATGACAAAGTGAGATTGGAAACAAAGTCTGATAAAGAGAAAAAAGAAAAAGAGCAAAAAAGTTAATTAGTATTCTATTTTGATCTTAAAAAGGCACAAGTAATTGTGTCTTTTTTTGTTTCTTTGTAGCTTAAAATTCTTTTAAAATGGCATTACTTCTGAATATAGAAACAGCTACTAAAAATTGTTCTGTATCGTTAGCAAAAGATGGAATAACTCTAGCTATTCGTGAAATTGCAACTTTACATTTTTCTCATGCAGAAAAATTACATGTTTTTATAGAAGAACTTTTACAAGAAACACAATTAAAACTTCAAGAAGTAAGTGCTATTGCTGTAAGTCAAGGTCCAGGTTCTTATACAGGTTTACGAATTGGTGTTTCTGCTGCAAAAGGCTTATGTTATGCTTTGTCAGTTCCCTTAATTGCTGTAGATACGTTAGAATTATTAGCCAGAAAGATTACTGTTGAAAGTGGACTTATAGTTCCTATGATTGATGCACGTAGAATGGAAGTTTTTAGTTCTTTTTTTGATAAAAATTATATTAAAATAAGAGAAACTCAAGCAAATATTATAGACGAATCTAGTTATCAGGAAATACAAGAAACAATGCATTTAGTAGGAGATGGTGCGATGAAATTCAAAGAAATTTTAACAGGTGATAATTTTCAATATTACCCAGATATCGAATTTCCTTCTGCTAAAGAAATGGCACTAGTTTCTTTCCAAAAGTTCCAAAATGAGCAATTCGAAGATGTGGCCTATTTTGAACCTTTCTATTTGAAAGATTTTGTGATGCCTACTAAGAAAGTATAAGTACTTAGATAATTACTTCCGAATTGTGCCTTTGGTACTAACAATTAGTTCTTTGCGAAAAAAAAATGAATGAAACAATTCTCTTGAAAAACAAAATTTTAGTATATTTATTTGCCTTTCTAATTTGATATTAAAGTTTTCTTTACAGTGTTGATACGATCTGTAACTTTTACAAGTTCGAAATTTCTCAGCACAAATGAAGTCTAAATGCTTACTAAATCTTTACATTGTTCTAAAACATCTGATTTTACTTGCATGTTATTTGCGTTTTCTGTCCACACTCTAGCACTAAAATGGATTACAGTTTCGGTAAAAGTGGTAATAAATACTTCTGGTTTTGGTTCTTTTAAAACTAAGGGATGTTGTTGGATAATAGTGGTGATTTTATTTTTAATTGTTGTAAGATCAGAAGTGTAATTGGTGCTAATTTCAATGTCAACTCGTCTGGTTGCTAATTGACTATGGTTTTTAATTTTTCCGTTAGATAAAATGCCATTCGGGATATACACAACTTGATTGTTAGAAGTAATCAGTTTGGTAGAAAAAATTAAGATTTCAGCAACTTTTCCTTGTTCACTCAATACTTCTATAATATCGCCAACTTTAAAAGGTTTGAATAAAATAATTAAAATTCCACCTGCAAAATTGGATAAAGAACCTTGAAGAGATAAACCAACCGCTAATCCTGCCGCACCTAAAATAGCTACAAATGAGGAAGTTTCAACACCTAATTTGGAAATTACTGTGATGAAAAGCATGATTCGTAAAGTCCAAAAAATAATATTTCCTAAAAAGTTGGTTAAGGTAATTTCAACATTTCTTTTGGTCATGATTTTTTTGGCTGTTTTAGTTATGAAACTAGTAAGCCATAAGCCACCAAATAAGATAATTATAGCTACAGCTATTCTTGGTGAGTAATCAAATATTAGATTTTTTATAGTCAGTAAGTAGTTGTTGATTTCCATAAGTTCTTTTTTTTTGCAAAAATAAAAAAGCGTCCCTATTTTTGAACGCTTTTTATTTGATTATGCGATTAGCCATTCATCGCTTCCACTATAATGGTATTGTTTTTTAACATATCACGCAACATGTTTTCTATTCCGTTCTTCAAGGTAAAAGTAGAAGATGGACAGCCGCTACAAGCACCTTGTAAAGTTACTTTAACCACATTTGTAGTTTCATTGTATGAATTAAAAGTAATGTTACCACCGTCACTTTGAACAGCTGGTTTTACATATTCTTCTAATATATTGATGATTTCTTGAGAGGTAACATCTAAATTATCAAAATAAGCATCTTGTTTAATTTTGAAATTATCAGTTTTTTCAATCAGACTTTCATCTACCACCACATCTGTTTGTTCTAAATATTGTTTTAAAAAGGTGCGAAGTTCTAAGGTGATTTCTGCCCATTCTGCAATGTCGTATTTTGTAATCGAAATATAATTTTCATCGATAAAAACTTCTTTTACAAAAGGAAAACTAAATAAATCTTTCGCTAATGGTGAAGCTTTGGTTTGGTCAATGTTTTTGCACTCTACCGCTATATTGGTTAATTTTTTATTGGCTACAAATTTTGTAACTGCTGGATTTGGTGTAGATTCGGCATAAATAGTTATTGGATTTTTTTTAGTGGTGGTTTCTTCTAAAATTATTTTTCCACCTTTTTTAATAAAATCTTCAATTTGTTGCGCTACATCGTCTTGTACATCTTCCCATTCTACTATAGAAAATTTTTCAATAGCAATAAAATTACCTGATATGTAAACTGATTTAACGAATGGTAGGTAAAATAATTGTTTGGCTAATGGGGAATTGGCTGTTTCATCGATGTTTTTGAATTCAAAATTTTGATTTCTTGTGATGAATTCCTCTAATTCAAATTTAACGATTGAATTATTATTTGTGTTTTTTATAGATATTTTACTCATGTTGATTCCTTTTTTGCAAAGATACAAACTAAACAGAAAGGATAGTTATATATTTAAATATTATAATTTTGTTAACAATAGTCTATTTTTATAGAATTACATTTTAGAGTATATTTTTATTATGTGGCTTTTTTTAAAAAATACTTAATTTTATTTTGCTTTTCGTCTGATTTTTTTGCTTTTGACCTGTTAAAGTTGGATTAGTTTTGTTTGTTTTTGTACTCTTGCTAATCGCATCTTGTTTTATAAAAGTTTTAAAATTGTGAGATTAGACGCTAAACATAACACAAAAATTTATATATTTGACCAATAAGGGAAACTGTGATCGTATGATGGTTTTATTTTTAAAGTGTAAGTAATTGAATTAGTTGCTTTTCACTTTAATTTTTGGAAATTATTATAAGAAATAAGTCGATCCAAATAATCAAATTAACCTATCATTTTAAGCACATTTTTCGTTAAAAAGATAACATTCTAAAACTATGAAACTAAGAAATTTATTACTACTTAACCTAATTCTATTTTTTCAGTCAGCGTTTTCTCAAGAAGGAATTGCTGTATATACCGATTACCTTACGGATAACTATTATTTAATTCACCCTTCTATGGCGGGTGCAGCTAATTGTGCCAAGCTAAGAGTTACGGGTAGACAACAATGGTTTGGTCAGGAAGATGCACCTTCTTTGCAAACCATGAGTTTTAATACTGCTTTAGATGAAGATGGGAAATCGGGTGTGGGTATGATTGCTTTTAATGATAAAAATGGGTATCATTCACAAACAGGTGCGAAATTATCTTATGCGCATCATATTTTGTTTTCTCGTTCCAAAGCCGATTTAAATATGCTTTCTTTCGGTTTAAGTACTGCTTTTGTACAAAGTCGATTAGACGAAACAGCTTTTACTGTTTTTGATCCGCAAGTGTATGGTGGAATTACTCAGAAAGATTCTTATTTTAATATAGATATTGGTGCTTCGTACCATTATTTAGATTTTTTCACACATGTTACAGTTAAAAATTTTATCGCGAATAGAAGAGAATTATACTTAGATGGTATTGAGTCTGATAATTTAAGAAAATATTTATGGAGTGTTGGTGCCAATTTTGGAGATGAAGATCGTGTGTCTATTGAACCTTCTTTTTTGTTTCAAATTACTGAATTTACTGGAGAAAAATCTATCGATTTGAATGCTAAAATTTACAAAGCTATGGAATTTGGTAGACTTTGGGGAGGGCTTTCCTATAGAAGAAGTTTTGATGGTGCTGAATTTGTTAAACAACCAGGTACTCCAGGAAGTGTAGCAAATAATCAAAAACTGCAATGGATTACTCCTTTTGTAGGTGTGAATTTTAAACAATTTATGGTAGGTTATTCCTATAATCAAGTTTTAGGAGATGTTAAATTTGATAATGCAGGGTATCACCAAATTACCATTGGATTGAATTTATTCTGTAAACCAAAAGCTTTCGATTGTAATTGTCCAGCAGTTTCAAACTAAATACTTAATCCCGATTTATTCGGGATTTTTTTTTAAAAAATATAATTATGGTTATTAAAGAAGTTAGAGGAAAAAAACCGGTTATTCCGGCAGATTGTTTTGTGGCTGAAAACGCTACTATCGTGGGAGATGTTTCATTTGGTGAAAAATGCAGTGTTTGGTTTAACGCAGTTATACGAGGTGATGTGAATTTTATTTCTATTGGAAATAAAGTAAATATACAAGATGGAGCTGTAATTCATTGTACGTATTTGAAACATCCTACAGTGATTGGAAATAATGTTTCTATAGGTCATAATGCCATTGTGCACGGTTGTACTATTCACGATAATGTTTTGGTAGGAATGGGTGCTATTATTATGGACGGTTGTGTGGTTGAAAGTAACTCTATTATCGGTGCAGGAAGTGTGGTAACACAAAACACGCATGTAGAAAGTGGGTTTATTTATGCGGGAATTCCAGCTAAGAAAGTGAAAGCTTTAAATGCAAGTGATTTCGCTGGCGAGATTGATCGTATTTCTAATAACTACGTTATGTACTCCAGTTGGTTTAAAGAAGACTAAGAAGGTATATTTTTGTTATTTAGCCGTGGGTGAAACGGCATCCTTTTTGCTTTGTTGCTTTTTTTAAATAAAAAACAACAAAGCAAAAAGATATAGTGGAACACGCGTGTGTTTTTCTTTGGAACGAAAAATGTGTGCTCCTAAAAATCTTTGTAAATTACTTTGAATTTTGTGCCAATTAATTCTTGCATCACATGAGATACATTGTTCACGTAAAACGTTTGATGTGCATCTGCAGCGGTATTATTTAGGTTATGCAGTTCTAAAATATGTTTGGTTTGTTTGGCCACAGCTTCCCCAGAGTCAATAATTTTAATATGCGGCGGAATGAGTTGTTGAATTTGTGGAATCAAATAAGGGTAATGTGTACAGCCCAAAACTAAATAATCAATATTTTGCGCCACCATGGGGGTGAGATATTCTTTTAATAATTGCGTCATTTTTGGGGAATTCATTTCGCCATTTTCTATGAGTTTTACCAAATCGTACCCAATTTGTTCGATAACTTGTACTTCCGAGTATAAGGCTACTGTTTGATGAAAAAGGTCGCTATTTAAGGTGCCTTGTGTGGCTAAAATTCCAATTTTTTGAGTTTTAGAATGTAACGCTGCAGGTTTAATAGCAGGTTCGATGCCTATGAATGGGATGTCGTAGGTAGCACGTAATATTTTGATGGCATTTGTGGTTGCGGTATTGCAAGCTACAATGATCAGTTTACAATTTTGTTCGAGTAAAAATTCGGTATTTTTTTTACTTAATTCGATGATTTCTTCTTTCGATTTTTGGCCGTAGGGTGCGTTTTTGCTGTCGGCGAGATAAATTGTGTTTTCCTGAGGTAAAAGCGCGTGCACTTCTTTCCAGATGGAAGTACCGCCTACACCCGAATCGAAAAGTCCTATAGGTTTCTTATTATTCATAAAACAAATGTAAAAAAAAACTGCTCAATCTAAAAATAAGAGAGAGCAGTTTTGTTGGGTATAGTATTTTTTAGAAACCTAATTCTTTTTTAACATCAGCTAATAAGTCAATTCCATCAGCTAATAATACACCGCTACCTACAGTAGAGTCTAATACATATTGTACACCTTTAGCACGTGCTACTTTTTGGATAGCAGCTTGTGCTTTTTCCATTAATGGTTTTTGTAATTCAACTGATTTGTCTTGTAATGCTTTTTGAGCATCATCTTGGTATTTTTGAATTCTTGAACCGAAGTCTTGCATTTCTTGCGAACGTGTTTCGTTTAAAACATCTCCAGCAGTTGCAGCTTCTTTTTCGTATTGTGCTCTTTTAGTTTGGTATTCTGTTACCAATTTTTTGTATTCTGTATCGTAACCGTCTCTTAATTTTGTTAACTGAGATTCTGCTGCTTTCATTGCTGGCATTGTAGTCATTAAAGCACTTACATCAATATGTCCAACTTTAGTTTGAGCAGTGGCAACTTGTGCTCCAAAAAACATTACTATTGCAATAAATAGGGTCTTTAATTGTTTCATTTTAATTTAATTTAATAAGGATTATTTACTCTTTTTTTGGTTCTGGGTTATTGTTATTTGTTTTGTTTTTATTTAATAAAGCTTCTCTTTTTGCTTTTTGTTCGTTTAAAAGAGCTTCTCTTTTAACTTTTTGATCGTCTAATATTTTTTGTTTGGCCTCGTTTCTAGCTTTAATTGCTTCGGCTCTTTTTTCTTCTATTTCTTTATTTTTAGCTGCCGCAGCATCTTTACGTTCTTGTAATTTTCGTTCTCTTTCTTCTTTAGAGGCTTGGGTCGCTTTTTCTTTATCTAATAATTCTGGATTTTCTTTTACATCGATTTCTCTTTGATCTTTGGCATCCTGAATTTTTTGTTGTTTTTTCGTTAATTCTACTTTTTTTCCAGCTCTAGCAAGTGCTTTTAAAACATTGTCACTTATATCAAAACGTTCTGCTGTAAATACCATGGTTAAATCGGAAGATTTATCAAAGATAAAATCATATTTCTGTTGAACCGCATAATCTTGTACGATATTGAATACTTGATCTTGAATAGGTTTCACAAGTGCAGATTTTTGTATTATTAAATCACCTTGTGGTCCAAATCTTTTTTGTTGGTAATCTAGCATGTCTTTTTCAAGAACGTTAATCTCTTCTTCTTTATCGTTAATTAATTCTTTAGTTAACAATACTTTTTCAGAAGCTAAGGCTTCTTTAAGTTTTTTTATTTCGTTTTTTTTGACTTCAATTTCTTGTTTCCAAGTGTTCGCTTTTTGTTCTAATTGATTTTTGGCTTCGGCATATTCTGGTACTTTTTCCAAAATATATTCCATGTCAATATATCCAATTTTTGTTGTTTTTTGTGCTTGTATGGCAACTAAAACAAAACTAAAAAGTAAAACAAAATATTTTTTCATACACTTAAAATGTTAAATTCAACTATCGTGCCAAAGTCTAAAATTGTTGTCCAATGATAAAGTGCGTTTGCCATCCACTTTTTACTGTATCTCCTGGAACAGGGTCGAAACCATGTGCGAAATCGATACCTAATAATCCAAATGCTGGCATAAATACTCTTAAACCAAAACCTGCGGAACGTTGTACTTTGAATGGATCAAATGATTTGAAACTATCATAGGCAGATCCCGCTTCTAAGAAACTCATGGCGTAAATTTTTGCCGTTTGTTTCATAGTGATAGGATATCTTAATTCCATAGAGTATTTGTTATAAACTGTACCACCATTTGGCGAAGATAAGGAATTATTTGGATATCCACGTAATTGGATTACCTCTCTACCGTCTAATGAATAGTTGGCTAATCCATCTCCACCTACGAAAAATCTTTCGAATGGAATGATACCTCTATCTTGATTGTATGCGCCTAAGAAACCGAATTCCGCTCTTGTACGTAAAACGAATTTTTTATACACTTTAGTATACCAATCGCCACTAAATTTGATTTTATAAAATTCTAACCATTTAAATCGTTCTTGATCAATTTTAGCTTGATCTTCTACACCTTCAGAAAAATTTGAAGTTGCGTCTCCATTAATATCTACATAAGAACCTGTTGGGACAAAATTTCCATTTGCATTAAAATAACCTGCCGCTTGGTTTTTAAATTTATATTGTTCTTTGTTTTTTAAGTTTGCATAATCTACTCCGTTAAACGAAGAATAAGGCAATGAAAATTTAGCAGAAATACTAAATGTAGATCCATATTCAGGAAAAATAGGATCTATTCCTCTACTATCTCTTGTTAAAGAAGTGTTGAAAGATAAGTTTCTTGAAGCCCCATTTCCAAAGGTAAATAAACCCGTGTTGTAGTTGTTTAAATCGTAATATGAAAAAGATAACGAATTAGATAAACTAAAATAATCATCTGGAACTTTTAATCTTTTACCGTATCCTACGGTTAATGTTGTGATGTTGAAACTTTTATCTCTTGTTACATCTCTAGAATTGAAATCAAATAAAAATTGTTTACTATGCGAAATAGAGGTGAAAAAACTAATTGGTTTTTTACCACCTAACCAAGGTTCAGTAAAAGATAAACTATATACTTGAAAACTTTGACTAGCTTGTAAACGAAGTGCCATTTTTTGTCCATCACCCATAGGTAAAGGTTGGTAGGCCTTCTTGTTGAATACGTTCTTCAAAGAAAAATTATTGAAAGACAAACCTAAGGTTCCAATAAAACCACCAGCGCCATAACCACCTTGTAATTCTACTTGGCTTGATCCTTTTTCTACTACATTCCAATCTAAATCTACGGTTCCAGCTGCTGGATCCATGTTAGTTGGTTCTGGTCTAATCGCTTCTGCGTCAAAGAAACCAAGTTGTCCAAGTTCACGCATCGTACGAATAAGTTGTTCTTTGTTCCATTTGTTTCCTGGACGAGTTCTTAATTCACGATAAATTACTTTGTCGTTGGTTTTGTCATTTCCTTTTACGGTTACATTGTTTAAGTAGGCAATTGGTCCTTCAGAAATTCTAATTTCAAAATCAATAGTATCGTTTTTTGTGTTGACTTCTACTGGATTAATATTAGACCATAAATAGCCGTTATTTTGGTATAGATTTGCGATATCTTCGTTGTCTGGGACTGAATTGTCTGAGATTCTTTTTTGTAATAAGACACCGTTATAAATTTCACCTTTTTTGATTCCTAAAAGTGAATTTAAAGCAAGATCAGAGTAAACTGTATTTCCTAAAAAACGGATGTTACCAAAGTAATATTTTCTACCTTCTTCTAGATTTACAGCAATGTCAATTTTGTTTTTTTCTTTATTATACGTAACATTTTCAGATAAGATTCTAGCATCTCTGTGTCCGTTTTCTTTATATTTTGTAATTAAGTTAGTTAAGTCTTCTTTGTATTTGGCTTTCACAAATTTTGAAGATTTAAATAATCTGTAGAATTTTTTTTCTTTTGTGTTTTTAAATGATTTTTTTAATTTTTTATCATTTAATTCTGTATTCCCAATAAAGTCAATTTTATTGATCTTAACTTTTTTACCTTTATCAATAAACACAACCATATCTACTTTTGTGTTTGTAGAATCGGCTAAGGTATTGATGGTAACTTTGGTGTTAAAGAACCCGTCTTTTTTAAATTTATTTTCGATGTAGTTTTTCGTATTTGTGACCAAATTGTCATTTACAACTTTTCCTTTTGTAAGTTCGGTTTCTTTGATAACATCTTCTTTTTTACCTTTTTTAACGCCTTTAATTTTAACTTCGTTTAATTTTGGTAATTCATATAATTCTAATTCTAAATAGATGGACTCACCTTCAATTTTTTTCACGTAAAAATTGACGTCATTGAACATGCCAAGCTTCCAAAGTTTGGTAATTGCTAGGCTGATTTCTTCACCAGGAATTCTTATTTTACTTCCAATTTCTAAACCTGTAAATGTAATTACTGTTTGTTCGTTAAAAGAAACTTTACCGGTCACTTCTACACCTGCTAAAGTGTATTCTTTTCCGTTTTCTAGGGTAGTTTCTTGGGCATTTATTGTATTCCCTATTAAGAATAAGGTAAATAAAAATAGTATTCTGTTTTTAAACATTGTCAATTTATCTAATTTGTTCGCTAGTTTTTCCAAATCTTCTTTCTCGTTTTTGATAACTTATTAGTGCTTTTTGCAGTTCTTCTTCATTGAAGTCGGGCCAAAGTACATCTGTAAAATAAAATTCCGCATAAGCGATTTGCCATAAAAGGAAATTACTTATTCGGTGCTCGCCACTGGTTCTTATGACTAAGTCCACATCTGGCATGTTCTGCGTGTAAAGATGCTCATTTATAATTGATTCGTCAATAGCATCAGTTGAAATTATATTATTTTTAACTTTTTCTGAAATTATTTTAACAGCATTTATGATTTCATCTCTAGACCCATAACTTAAGGCTAAACTCAAGGTCATTCTCGAGTTGTTTTTTGTTTTCTCAATAACTTCTATTAATTCTTTTCTTACACTTGAAGGTAAACTGTTTAGGTTTCCAATGGCGTTAAGTTTAATATTGTTTTCTTGAAGTGTTTTTAGTTCTTTTTTTAACGAACTAATTAATAGCTTCATTAAGGTGTCGACTTCTATTTTAGGTCGGTTCCAATTTTCAGTTGAAAAAGCATATAGCGTTAAATATTCAATACCTAATTTGGCACAATTTTCCACAGTTTGTTTCACGGATTTGGTTCCTTTTTCATGACCAAATACACGAAGCATTCCTTGTTTTTTTGCCCAACGACCATTTCCATCCATAATGATGGCTAAGTGTTGTGGTAAATTTGTTTTATCTAATTGCTTTTCCATTTTATTTTTCTGCACAAAAACATGGGTTTTGACCAAATGTATATGTTAAGGTAAATCCGGTAAACACATACCAATCTTTATTATTTATATTTCCGAATTTCAACGTTTCGAAATTTTTATTTTTAGGATTATTTCCGTCTAAATTATCAGTGAAAGTATATCTGGCTCCTGTTTCTAAACCTAAAACCAATTGTTTGGCTATTTTTGCTTTTACGCCTACAACCATCGGAATTGCTAACGAAAAATCTTGATAGTCTGTTTCGTTTGTGTTGTTTATTACATAAGTTTCGTTATAAATAAATGTAGCGATTCCGGAGTAAATATATGGTGAAATTACAAAATCTGACTGGTGTAAATCAAAATCTAAAAAATTAAACTCTAAACCAGCTGCGAATTCTTTGATGTTATTTTTAATCTCGTAACCTCTAAGTTTTCTATTAGGGGCTTTGCTTTCGTTATCTTTTGCTGTTATAGACGACATCATATAAGAAAATCGCCAAGCGTGTCTAGTACTTTTGTTCCATTTGTAAATCAGACCAAGTGTTGCATTATCTGGAGCAAAATAGTCTGTTTTTCCAACGTCTCCAATGTAATTGCTACCACCTACAAAAACTCCTAATTCGTGTATTTGTCCGAACGAAGTAATGCTAATGAATAGGGCGATAATATGAAATAGTCTCTTTCTCATTTTTTAAATAGTTTGCAAATATAATAATATTGAGGTACTAACCATCTTAAACCAAGTTTTTTTGATAAATAACTTGATTGTTTAACGTAAAAAAAAGATAATTCGTATGTTAGTTTCTTTTATCTTCTCCCCAAAGTAGTTTTTTTCTAATGGTTCGAAGGAAGCCTTCTTCGGGAAATTCAATGATAGATATGTGGAAATTTGATTTTTTAACTGTAAGAGTGGTTTCGTTTGATACTGAAGTAATTCTAGAGTCTAAGGAAACTAAATATTGTTCTTCACGTCCTTTTATTTTTAAGGTAAGTTCAGAATTATCCGGAATGATTAAAGGTCTAGCTGTTAAATTATGTGGTGCAATTGGTGTGATTACAAAACAATTAGAAGTAGGCATAATTACGGGTCCTCCACAACTTAAGGAATAACCAGTAGATCCAGTTGGTGTCGAAATAATTAATCCGTCTGCCCAATAGGAATTTAAGTATTCATTGTTTATAAAAGTATCAATCGTTATCATCGATGTGGTATCTTTCCTAGAAACCGTTATTTCATTTAAGGCAAAATTAATGTCTTCTAAATCGGAATTACCTGGTTCAGAATGCAAACTCACTAACGTTCTTTTTGAAATTGAAAAATCCTTAACAATTACACGGTGTAAAAGATTTTCAATATTTTCCTCCTGAATGGTTGCTAAAAAACCTAATCTTCCTGCGTTTATTCCTATAATTGGTATGTTTGAATCTCTAACAAATGTTGCTGCTCTTAAGATAGTTCCGTCCCCACCAATACTAATTAAATAGTCAAAATCTTGGGTTAAACAATCATGAGAATTGAAAGTGCTATACGAACCTATTGAAACATTATTCTCTAGTAATTTTTGGTAAAAGACGCTGTAAAAACAAATTTCAATATTTTTTTCTTCTAAAAACGCCACCACTTTTTCCACTATGGTGTGAGTATTGTTTTGATAATATTGACCAAATACAGCTATTTTCATTATGGTTTGATTTAAATATTTAAATATTTGTCTAAATAATCAGAACGTTCTTTTAAGCCTGCTAAATAAGAGTCTTCTTGATGTTCTGATAATATTGTGTAGTTGTACCTTCTAAAAGTTTGAATGATTTCGTTAAAATTACTCTGAGATATTTTTAAGGTAATTTGTGTAATGGTTGGCGTAGCATTTGAAATAAAAACACCTAAAACTTTCGCATCATTACTTTCTACAATTTGACAAATTTGGCTAAATGTAAAATCAGCAGTTTCTTTTTCTATGACGATAATTCCGCCATCTTCTTTTATAAAGGTAGTTTCGTTTAAAAAATGAAGTACATCATCTAATTCATAAAAACCAATATATTGATTTTTGTCATCTAAAACTGGTAGAATATTGGTGTGGTTTTTAGAAAATTCTTCAAATACATCAAACCAATTCATATTGTTTCGAACAAAAAATCGATTTAAGTTAAATTTGTGTTCGTTAATCGTATTAGTTGCTGGTAATATTTCTGTCTCTTCTTTAGCTATTGCACCAATATAAATATCATTTTCCAATACCGGAAAGTGAGAATAATTAAAATCTAAAAATAAATTTTCCGCATCAGCAAGGGTGTCACTGACTTGAAAGGGTTGTAGTTGATTGTTTAAAAAATCGTTTATTTTATCCATAAATTATTCGTTCAAAACTGATGCAAATTAAGTAAAAAATACAAATTACTCCGTTTTTTGTTTGTAATTTTGTGCAAATAAAACATAATTATGACAAAGTTATCTGTTAATATTAATAAAATTGCAACCTTAAGAAATGCCCGTGGTGGTAATGTTCCTGATTTGTTGCAAGTTGCAAAAGATATACAAAAATTCGGCGCAAACGGAATTACAATACATCCCCGTCCTGATGAACGTCATATTACGTATCAAGATGCAAGAAATCTGAAAAACGTAGTGCATACCGAATATAATATAGAGGGTAATCCCCAACATAATTTTATCGATTTAGTGTTAGAGTGCCAACCAGATCAAGTGACTTTAGTTCCTGATGCGATTGGTGCTTTAACTTCTAATGCGGGTTGGGATACGGTGCAACATCAATCTTATTTAAAAGAGGTAGTTCAAGAATTTCAAAGAAACAACATCCGAGTTTCTATTTTTGTAGATCCCATTGAAGCTATGATTGAAGGTGCAAAAGAAACTGGAACAGACCGTATTGAATTGTATACCGAAGTTTTTGCACATCAATATGGTTTAGGGAATTCATCCGCTATCGTACCTTTTGTGAATGCAGCAATTAGAGCTAACGATTTAGGTTTAGGTATTAATGCCGGTCATGATTTAAGTTTGGATAATATCAAATTTTTTAAAGATAATATTCCGAATTTGTTAGAAGTATCTATCGGTCACGCTTTAGTTTCTGAATCTTTATATTTAGGTTTTGAAAACGTGGTCAATATGTATTTAAATAAGCTTAAAGGTTAAGGGTTTAGGTTGAGGATATAAAATGAAATTAAACCTTTTTTAATCATTTTTTGAGCCTTATGACTTTTAAACTTTTAACTAATTTAACTTTTAAACTAAAAAAAATGTTATACTCAAAAATAGAAGGAGAAGGCAAACCGTTTTTAATTATTCATGGATTTTTAGGAATGTCCGACAATTGGAAAACTTTAAGTACGCAATTTGCTCAACTAGGTTTTCAAGTACATTTGTTAGATATGAGAAATCATGGTAAAAGTTTCCATTCCGACGTGTTTAGTTATGAAGTGATGGTGGAAGATGTGAAAGCTTACATTGATTTTCATCAATTGGAAAACTGTACTTTATTAGGACATTCTATGGGTGGTAAAATAGCGATGTTGTTTGCTACCACTTATCCTGAATTGGTTACTAAGTTGCTTGTGGCTGATATTGGTCCGAAATATTATGCGCCACATCATCAAACTATTTTAGCAGCTTTAAATGCTGTCGATTTTTCAAAAAAACCTACTCGAGGCGATGTGGATGCGGAGCTTTCAAAGTTTATTTCTGATTTTGGGACGAAGCAATTTTTGTTAAAAAATTTATATTGGGTGGAACCAGGTCAATTGGGATTTCGATTTAATTTAAAAGTTTTTAATGAAAAAATTACAGAAATAGGAAAAGCACTTCCTTTCGAAAATCAGTTTGATCAACCTACTTTATTTCTTCGCGGGGCACAATCAGATTATATTCTAGATGCTGATTATGAGACCATTTATTATCATTTTCCAAAAGCAGAAATCGTAACCATTCCAAAGGCTGGGCATTGGTTACATGCGGAAAATCCAAAAGACTTTTATTGTGAAGTTGAAAAATTTCTACACTAATTATTATGCATACATAATATTTTGGTTAAAAAAATTGGTAATATCATAAATTATGTTAATTTTGAAATAATATTTAAACTTAAATCTAACTAAATTTTAATTATGAGAAAAATATTTTCTTTATCATTACTTACTTTGGCTTCAGCTACTATGTTCGCAGGTGGATATAGAGTATCGATCCAAGGTCAGAAGCAATTGGCGATGGGACATACCGGAGTAGCAGTTGTGAATAGTGCAGAGGTTGCTTTTTTTAACCCTGCTGGGATGTCTTTTTTAGATAAGAAATTCAACTTGTCAGTAGGTGGAAATGCTTTGCTAGCCAAAACAAGATACCAAGATTCACAGTTTAATAGAACTGCAGCGACTGATAATGTAGGAACACCTTTCAGTGTGTACGCAACGTATAAAATTAACGATTGGATTTCTGCAGGTTTAGCGGTTTATACACCTTACGGATCTTCTGTTGAATGGGATCAAGATTGGGCAGGAGCACATTTAGTTAATAATATTGATTTGCAAGCTATTTATATACAGCCTACCGTTTCTTTCAAAATTGAAGATGTGTTTAGTATTGGTGGAGGACCTATTTTTGTACAAGGAAGTGTAAATTTCAACAGAAATTTAACTCCGAACCCAGTGTTGTCAAACAACGGAAGTGGTACAGATGTTACATTAGATGCTAAAGGAATATCGGCTACTGGTTATAATGTAGGTATGATGTTTAAGTTAACAAATGAAGTAACTTTAGGTATGGATTACCGTTCTGAAATTATTATGAAAGCTAGAGGTGGAAGTGCTACTTTTGCAGATGTTCCTCCTATTGCTTCTGGAAGTTTTACCAACACTACTTTTAGTGCAGATTTGCCTTTACCAGCAGAGTTAACAGCGGGTATTTCATACAGACCTTCAGATAAATGGTTGTTTGCTTTTGATTACAACTATACGAAATGGGATGTGTACAAATCTTTAGATGTAGATTTCGATAATACTTTACCAACATCAATCAATCCACGAAATTATAAAAACGCAAGTGCGTATCGTTTTGGAGCGCAATATAAAGCATCTGAAAAATTTACAGTAAGAGGTGGATATTATATTGATGAAAGTCCAGTTCAAGATGGGTATTTTGCACCAGAAACACCTCGTAACGATTCTGTAGGATATACAGGAGGATTTACATACCAAATTAATAGTAGATTCGGAATTGATATGTCGTTCTTATACCTTCACTTTGATGAAGTTACTAATTCTTACGATTATTTTGATGACCCAACTACAGGTGCTCCAGGTCAGCCTCAATATTCTTCTTTCGGAGGAACATACAAATCAACTGTATTCTCTCCAGGTATCGGAATTACTTACGGTTTCTAATTTAATAAACTATCTAAAATGAAAAATAAATTTATATTATTAGCAACTTTAGCAATTGGATTTGCAAGTTGTGAACCAGAATTTGAAAAAGAAGTTACAGCAGATTATACAGCTGGTGAAGCTAATTTTTCTTCTTATGTAGCTGTTGGTAACTCATTAACTGCAGGTTATATGGACGGAACTGTATCTCGTGTAGGACAAACTAATTCGTATCCAAATTTATTAGCAAAACAGTTTGCTTTAGTAGGTGGTGGTGCTTT
>CAZULO010000042.1:0-18162 GCA_964621245.1 uncultured Flavobacterium sp. | reverse complement strand
CTAGACAGTTCGCGTTTTCATAACTCCCCTACTGCGCCAAGCCCCAACCCGTTAGGCGTAATTTTACAACGACACAAAAACAGACAGCAACAAATAAAAAACCAATATGGCCAAAGTATATTTAGACGCTTTATTACCAAGAGAAGATTTTGATATTGACGAGACGCAAAATTCAGCGACAAAAAAAGTTTCATTTTCAATTTCAGACCTACGACAAGACGACTTTTTTTATTCAACTTTGCGGAAACCCGACTTTCAAAGAGAAACAAACGAGTGGACACCCGACAAAGTTTGTGAACTAATCAAAAGTTTTTTATACGGAGAACTAATCCCTGCTGTAATTCTTTGGCGTAGTAAAAGTGGTTACAATTTTGTTATTGACGGTTCACATAGAGTTAGTTCCTTAATCGCTTGGATAAATAATGACTATGGTGACGGAGTATTATCAAAAACGGCTTTTGATGGACTAATTCCAGAAGAACAAATTGAACTTGCACAGAAAACAAGAAAAATAATTGAAAAAGAAATTGGCAATTATTCTGACTTTAAATTAGCACTATCAAACCCTGAAAAAGTAAAGCCAGAAATTTCAAAGATGGCAAAGGCTCTTGGTGCAATAGCCGTTCAATTACAATGGGTTGAAGGCGATGCAGAAGTTGCCGAAGCTTCATTTTTTAAAATTAATCAACAGGCTGCAAAAATTGACCCGACAGAATTAAAACTTATCCAATCAAGAAAAAAACCAAATGGAATTGCTTCAAGAGCTATAATTAAAGGCGGGAAAGGACATCAATATTGGTCTAAATTTACAGAAGACAACATCAAAGAAATAATAAAACTATCCAAAGAAATTAATGAAGTATTCTTCCTACCAAAACTCAAAAATCCAGTAAAAACTTTGGACTTACCAATTGGAGGAAAAGGATATTCAAATACAAGCCCTTTACTAATCTTTGAATTTGTAAATTTAGTGAATAAAGGAAACTCAAACCTTGACAAAGAAGATGCAGATGGCTCATTGACAATTGAGTTTCTAAAGAGAAGTAGGAAAGTGTCCTATTTGATAAATGCTAACCATATTTCATCATTAGGACTTCATCCAGCAGTTTACTTTTACTCAAAAACAGGAAGACATAAAACGGCTTCGTTTTTTGCAATTACAGACTTTATAATGGAGTTAGAGAGCAAAAACAAATTAAAAGACTTTATAAAAATCCGAGAAAAATTTGAAGACCTCTTAATAGATTATGATTTTGCAGTTCAACAAATATTGAGACAATATAGGGGTTCTGCGAACGCATTACCTCATATAAAGAACTTTTATTTGAAACTTATGCTAGAACTTATATCAACTCAAAACGACAAAGAAATTGCAATTAAAAACGTTTTCGCAAGTGACGAATTCAAATTTGTTAAGGTTAATGAAAAAGACGACTTTGAAATAACATCAAAAGACTTCTCAGACGAAACAAAATCATCCGTTTTCATAACAGAAGCTTTGGACAAAGCTTTAAGATGTAAAATATGTAATGCAAGAATTCATACTAATTCCATTTCTTTTGACCATAAGCACAGAAAAGAAGACGGTGGAATTGGCGACATTGACAATGCACAAATTGCACATCCATATTGTAATTCAGCTGTAAAGAACTAAATGGACAAAAAAACTACGCCTAACAGCACATTGGCAATAGGCGGGGTTTCGTCTCCGCTTGACAGTTTTGTGCAAGCCGAAAGTTCAGTTCTCCGAACAAACTTTTGTGCTAAAAAGCCCGCCCATCGCCAATCTGCAAAACGTTGGCTGTAATAAGTTTTTTGGCCACTCTTGGCGTTTAATTGGAAGTCTTTTTGGTAAATTTTTGACGAAAATTTACGTGCTCAACGGGTCGACAATATTCTTGATTTTGCGCCTCCACTTGCGGACAGAGCTGTGCGAAAAATCTGTTTTTAACAGGCTGACAATACTCTAAAAGATGACAATTGTGTGTTCTAATATTTGCGGTTTGAGATTCCTAAATTCATGTTTTTGCGGGTAGACAATTTATAACGGGCTGACCTGAATGTTTTGAGTACTCTTTTCTTGCGGTTTGAGTGTTTTAAGTTTAGTTTGTAACGGTTTGAGACCAATCAAGTGTATTTTCTGCGACTTGACAAATCTCGGTTCTTATGAAAACAAAAAAATTACTACAGCCAACAGGGGTTTGGCGCAATAGGGGTTTAACGGTTCAATTTTATTTTTTACTTTTAAGAAAATTTTTAACGGCTTGACAGTTTTGGGTTTCATAACTCCCCTACTGCGCCAAGCCCCAACCCGTTAGCAGAAATTTTAAACCATAAATAAAAAAACAGGAAATGAATAACCTCAAAATGTTATTAAAATTATATTTATTATTGTTTAGCTGTTTCAGCTTTTCTCAAAACGAAAATGAGCTTTCTCGACATAACGAAGTAAATGAATTTGTAAAACATCTTTTAAGTAGAAAAATAGATACAATTTGCGATTATGAAGTCTTTAATGAAGAAACGGAAGCTTTATACACTCAATACGTTTTATGGAATGAAAATGGAAAAACAAAAATTAAGAAGCTTGAACATGAACGTAACTATCCTGTTGTAGAAACTAATGCTGATGAAATTTGGCAATTCCTCTTAAAAAATAGAGAAAATATTAAGTCCGAAAACGTAAAACCTTTTAGCTTTATGAAGGGAAATAAACTTCATGATATTGTTAGTGAGGGGGGTAACTTCCAGGAATTCAACTTATATATTGGTGGTGAAATCTTAAGATTTTGGACAAGTAGTTTTGACTTTCAGAAGATTGAAAAAATAAATGGAAAGAAAGTAGAGAATGTAAACTTTGAGCACAACAATAATTTAAACGGAAAATTAGTTCTTGACAAATTTCAAAAGTTGTTTAAAGAATTAGAAAAACAAGAGTTGTTTAAGGGGTAATTAAAAAACTTCTGCTAACAGGGGTTTGGCGCAATAGGGGTTTAACGGTTCAATTTTATTTTTTACTTTTAATCAAATTTCCAACGGCTAGACAGTTCGCGTTTTCATAACTCCCCTACTGCGCCAAGCCCCAACCCGTTGTAGGTTATACAGAAAAAAAGAGAACTTATGAAAATATGCTTTTACGGAGTCGGTGGAGTTGGTGGCTATTTTGGAAGCTTAATCACTCAAAAAAACGCTGACTTACACGACATTTATTTTATTGCGCGGGGTGACCACAAGGACGCAATAAACACAAACGGACTAACACTTAAAAAATCGGGCGGAGAAGAAATTATCACTGTTCGACCTACATTATGCACAAATGATATTAAGGAAATTCCTGTTTGTGATATAATTATAGTTTCTGTTAAATCATATGATTTACCTACTGTTTCAGAAGACTTAAATAAAATTTCAAATAAAGACACTATCATTCTTCCTCTTTTAAATGGAGTTGATATTAATGAACGGATACGAGAAAACTTAAACTCCGCTTTTGTTATGAGTTCGTGTGTATACGTAGGAACACATATTGAAAGCCCTGGAGTCATTTATCAAAAAGGCGGAAATTGTAAAATTTCAATCGGTCCAGATCCTATAAATAAAGAATACATACCTGAAAAATTATTAAATCTACTAAAAGACGGAAATATAAATTTTGAATGGGATGAGAATGTTCAAAAAGCTATTTGGTCTAAATATATGTTCATTGCTTCATTTGGTTTGATTACTTCAACCTATGATAAAACATTAGGAGAAGTAATAAAAGACAATACGCTTTTGAAAAAAACAGAAGCTATAATGACTGAAATTTTAGAAATTTCGAGAAGACTGAATATTGACTTAAAGTCTGATATTGTAAGTGAATCTCTAAAGAAAGCTGATGAATTTCCTTTTGAAACAAAAACATCATTCCAAAGAGACATTGAAAAAAAAGGACTTATTAATGAAAAGGATTTATTCGGAGGAACTTTGATAAAATACAGCGAAAAATTTAATGTAGAAACGCCGAACATAAAAACTGTTTACATTGAGTTAAATAATATGCTGGAAAAAAAGTACAACCTACAACAGCGGTTTGGCAAAAAAGCGGTTTAAGTGCTTAAATGAAGTTTTGTGCTTCTTATAAAGTTTAGTGCTGGCAGACAGTTCTATGCTTCAAACTCCGCTTCTTCGCCAAGCCGCGAAACGTTGGGCGAAAAAAAATCTCAAAATTACGGCAGAGGGAAAACAGACAGAAAGTTTGACTGAAAATTTAGAAAATTATTTGAGTATTTAACTGCTAGAAAAATTGCGTTAGCAGGTTTGATTTTTCACTCTTACCGAAAAATAATCTCATCTTAATTTTAATTCAAAAATCCAAAACATAGAAAATTTTCAACTGACTTAAAACTCATCTACAAAAAATTACAACAATGAAAAATCCGAAGAACCTTATAAAACTTGGAATTATATTATTCTTTATTGGAATGTTAATGTTTTTTATTACAGTATCTCTGTTTACACATGTTGGAAATATATCAAGTATTATTTCTGGAATTGGAGAAGCGTGTTTCATTTTATGGATACCCACCCTACTTATAGGAATAATACTTTTAATAATAGGAACTTTGTCTTATGCTATTCGCAATTACCTAGACAAAAAGAAACAAGATTCTATGTAACTTAATTTTAAAATTTTGTCCATAATATTT
Organism: uncultured Flavobacterium sp.; assembly: GCA_964621245.1. Taxonomy (GTDB): domain Bacteria; phylum Bacteroidota; class Bacteroidia; order Flavobacteriales; family Flavobacteriaceae; genus Flavobacterium. The sequence continues at coordinate 13,474 of CAZULO010000042.1, read as the reverse complement.
AAGATTTCTAATAAAATTAAAGTTCTTATATTTTAACAAATTAAAACTACAAAAATTAGCCACAAAAAAGGACAATTTTTACGGCAGAAGTGAACGCTAAAAAAACCTTTTCTTCGCCCAACAGGGGTTTGGCGCAATAGGGGTTTTACTGCTTAAATTATATTTTTTACTTTTAATCAAATTTTCAACGGCTAGACAGTTCGCGTTTTCATAACTCCCCTACTGCGCCAAGCCCCAACCCGTTGGCGGTAATGCTAAAAAAAAACTAAAACATTGAGAATCAGACAAGATGAAACAAACTGTTCTAACAATATTTCTTTTACTTCAACTTGACAATTTTGCACAGACAGACGTCACAAACTATAATTTTAATCATATAGTTATGGAAGTTAAAGGTGACTTGAATAAAGACAATTTAGCCGATAAAGTAATTGTAACACAAGACACATTAAACGAAAATGCTCCTTATAGACTTCAGATATTTTTTAAAGAGCCAAGCGGACAATTAAAACTCATTGTAAGTTCCACAAAACTCATTGAACCACAATATCCAAACGGTAGAGAAGGCTATTCCACTGGAAATAGTTTTTCTGGAATAACAATTAAAAGTGGTGTTTTGAGTGTAAATTTCGAATTATTACGTGGACATTTTGAACATAAATTCAGGTTTCAAAATAATAACTTTGAACTAATTGGATTTTCGGAAGGTTACTCTAATGGACAAGGAGTAATGACAACAACAGACTTTAACCTTTCAACAGGAATACGAATTGAAAAATCCGAACGCTACGATAGAGACAAAGTATTAAGTAATTCGAAAAAGAAGATATTAATTAGACCATTGCCTAAATTACAAGTCATAACACCAATGGAAAATGATCTATACTAAACAAGCACTACCGCCAACAGGGGTTTGGCGCAATAGGGGTTTAACGGTTCAATTTTATTTTTTACTTTTAATCAAATTTTTAACGGCTTGACAGTTTGCGTTTTCATAACTCCCCTACTGCGCCAAGCCCCAACCCGTTGTACAACATTATTTTTTTGACCAATCGTTGCGTTTAATCGGAAGTCTTTTTTGTAAATTTTTGACGAAAATTTACGTGCTCTACTGGGCGAATAAACTACTCTATTTTTCTCCTCCACTTGCGGACGGAGCTGTGCGAAAAATCTTTTTCTTACGGGTCGACTATAATTAAAAAACTGACCTTTGTGTTTTCCCTTCTTTTCGGTTTGAGAAAATTTAATCTTATGTTTTTCGGGCTGACCTGGACGATTTTGAATCCTCTTTTCTTGCGAATTGAGAGTTATAAACTTGGTTTGTAACGGTTTGACAAATCTCGTTTTTAAACATGTTTTGAGTATTCTTTTCGTTACGGTTTGAGACCTGTCAAGAGTATTTTCTGCGACTTGACAAATCTCGGTTTTTATGAAAACAAAAAAATTAACGTCGTACAACAGGGGTTTGGCGCAATAGGGGTATAACGGTTCAATTTTATTTTTTACTTTTAATCAAAATTTTTACGGCTAGACAGTTCGCGTTTCCATAACTCCCCTACTGCGCCAAGCCCCAACCCGTTAGCGTCTAGTTTGAGTAGAAAAAATGGAAAAACAATCAACAATATCTTAGATTATGGGAATATTTAATTTGACAGGATTATTTGGACAAAAAAATAAAGCTGAAGAAAAAGAGAAGATAGACTTAAATAAACCTATTGAAAATCAAGAATTACAAAAAGCTTTTACCGAATTCCACTCAAATAAAACAGAAGAAAACTTGCAACTTATTATTAGTGGACTAATTAAAGCAAATTTTATAGTTCTCTTTAATACAGATCAATTGAAAACGAGTTCAGACAATGAAGGGAATCTTTCTATTGATAAAGGAAGCATAATTAATTTTTTAAATTGTTTCGATAAAGAGAATAAAGCGTTGCTTCCAGTTTTTGCAGATTGGCAAGAAGTTGATTTGTGGCTTAAGAAAAGAGAAAGCAATATTAATTCATTTATTATGTCAACATTCGAGGCTTTTGAATGGGTTGCAAATAGTGATGCTCATGTCGGAATTGTAATTAATCCAGGATCGACTGGCTGGACAATGAATAAAGATCAAGTTAAAAATTTTCTCATTGACTTCCACAAGAAAACCAGCCGCTAACACTTGCTAAAACTTATGGCTAGTTTTTCGGTAAATTGTTCGTTTACATTTCATAACTTCGCTTGGTCGGTTATGGAAAAAAAGCTTTCCATAAGCCGCCACAAGCTCTAGCAAGGAAACGTTAGCTGTTATTTTTGAAAAATCTTCACACATAGAAAACTTGATGAATTATAATGACAAAAAATTTAGACCTGTGAGCAATACTCCGAATGGAGAAATTTCTGAGCAGACTATATTTCATTATAAACAAAACGACAACATTTTATCTTGTGAATATTTTGGAGAAAATATTATTAAAGGACATCTTATTGGTATAGTAGATAAAGACGGAAATATTGACATGAGATATCATCAAGTTAATACAAACGGACAAATTATGACTGGTGTTTGCAATTCTACACCTGAAATTTTAAAAAATGGAAAAATTAGACTTCATGAAAATTGGCAATGGACATCAGGAGACAATTCTAAAGGAAAATCAATAATTGAGGAGATATGATTTTAGAGGATGCAATATTAAACGTTAAGAGTGGACAAGAAATACAGTTCGAAAATGACTTTGAAAAAGCGGGACAGTATATAAGTTCAATCAAGGGTTATATCGGTCACTCTTTGAGAAAATGTATAGAAAACAAATACATTTTACTGGTTGACTGGAAAAAACTAGAAGACCATACTGTTGGTTTTAGAGAATCTAAAGAGTATTTAAAATGGAGAGAGCTCCTTCATCATTATTACGACCCTTTCCCGACGGTTGAGCATTATGTGACAATTATTGAAACCCATAAATAAAAACAACAGCTAACAGGGGTTTGGCGCAATAGAGGCATAACGGTTCAATTATATTTTTTACTTTTAATCAAATTTTTAATGGCTAGACAGTTTCGGTTTTCATAACTCCCCTACTGCGCCAAGCCCCAACCCGTTAGGCGTAATTTTAAAAAAACAGAATGTACGATTTTAGACAAACGAAAATTTTTCAATTAGATACTGTAGAATGTCTTAAAGAAGAAACTACATATAAATTTAAAGATGATACTACAGGTAAAAAATTAATTGCAAAATTCATTTCATATTACGATGACTCAGATGACGTTTATTTACTAACTGAATTCAAAAAACTTGCACTTCTATCTGGAGAACCTGAAATTGCTACTGTATACTACCTTGCTACTGGTAAGACTTCAACTTCAACCAAAAGCTGCTATATAATGGATTTTATTGAAGGTCAATCTCTTCAAAGTTTTTTAGATAACCGAGAATATATAATCTATGAAGTTCTTTTAGATTTAACATTACAATTGGCTTCTGGAATGGAAAAAGCTCACAATTTTGAAATATTTCATAATGATTTACACAATGAGAATATTTTAATAAATGATTTTGGCTATTTAAAAATTATAGATTTTTTATGGTGGGATTATAATTTATCAAAAACAACAAACCAAAGTAAAGACCTAGATGATTTTAAGAGAATAGTTGGTGAATTTTATTCAAAATGTAGAGAATTAGATAAAAAAAGGTTTGAAATTATTTATAATTATTGCCAAACTATCAAGACTTTTAAAGGTTTAAAAAAAGAAATTGAAATGCTTGATGAAATTAGCTTTGATGTATCATTAATTAATGACAAATCTTTAAATGTATTATCAAATCTATTTGAATTAACTACTTTAAATCAATTACATATGGCAATTGAAAGTAAAAATCAAAAAATTCCAAGTACACATATTTCTCAACTTACTGAAAAAGAAAAAGAATATCTTAAAAACATTAAAACCGGCGCAAGAATTCAATATCTTGATACTAGAATATCAAAAATTGAAACTAATTTAAAAAATCATTTTGGTCCAAAATTTTTTTCACTTAAACAGGTTGGACTTCTTGATTGGCATTTATGGATTACAAACACAGGGGGAACTTTTGAAGGTCCTTATGAATATAATTTTAGAATTTGGTTCACTTCTAAATTTTTGAAATGGAAAAAAATCAATGAATTAATGCCATTTGTTGAAGATAACAATAAAGAATTAGAAGAGCTATTGTTAGAATAAAAACTACGCCTAACAACGGTTTGGCACAATAGTGGCATGTCGGTTCAATTATATTTTTTACTTTTAATCAAAATTTTAACGGCTAGACAGTTTGCGTTTTCATAACTCCTCTACTGCGCCAAGCCCCAACCCGTTATGCCTAAGCTTAAAATGAGGACACTGCTAAAAATCATAATTGCACTTTTAACGACAAGCTTATTTGCGCAGAAAGAAATTGGACTAGGAATTATTTCAATAAACTTGGATGAAAAAACACCATTAAGTTTTTATTCATTACCAAATGACAAAATAGCGAAAAGAACTATTGAGTTTTTTGACGACAAGACTATTAACAGCTGGAATATTAAAAACTTTAACAAACATAAAAGTTGGTTAAAACCCGAACTCTTATGGCTTGACAATTCTTCTTTGTTTTTTCGTTATGTAACAATTAAAGATAACTGGATAAAAGTTATAGTCAATTATGAAACTGGAGAGACTTTTTGGATTAAAAAAAGTAAGATGACAATTATTAAAAATTGGGAAAAGTATTTAATTGACATGTTTGGAGTGTCTAGACTCCCTAATGAGCCACAAAAAATTAAAAGTTTACCTATCAATAATTCGAAAGACATAAAATACGAAGGACAAGACTGTTTTCAAGTAAAATCAGTAAAAGGAGATTGGATAGAAATTTTTACAGCTAACTATTGTGACGAAGACAACTCAAAAAGCAAAACAAAAATAAAATCAGGTTGGATAAAATGGAGAGAAAAAAATAAATTATTAATCGAATATTATACAACAAGTTGACAGAATAGAAGAGTTTGGCTCAAAAACAAAGCCTAGGCATAACAAGGGTTTGGCACAATAGGGGCTTTCCTGCTTAAATTATATTTTTTACTTTTAACCAAATTTTTAACGGCTTGACAGTTTGCGTTTTCATAAATCCCCTACTGCGCCAAGCCCCAACCCGTTGGCTGTAATAAGTTTTTTGACCAAACTTTGCGTTTAATCGGAAGTCTTTTTTGTAAATTTTTGACGAAAATTTACTTACTCAACGGGTCGACAATATTCTTGATTTTGCGCCTCCACTTGCGGACAGAGCTGTGCGAAAAATCTGTTTTTAACAGGCTGACAATACTCTAAAAGATGACAATTGTGTGTTCTAATATTTGCGGTTTGAGATTCCTAAATTCATGTTTTTGCGGGTAGACAATTTATAACGGGCTGACCTGAATGTTTTGAGTACTCTTTTCTTGCGGTTTGAGTGTTTTAAGTTTAGTTTGTAACGGTTTGACAAATCTCGTTTTTAACACGGTTTGAGTTTTCTTTTCGTTATGGTTTGAGACCAATCAATTGTATTTTCTGCGACTTGACAAATCTCGGTTCTTATGAAAACAAAAAAATTACTACAGCCAACAGGGGTTTGGCGCAATAGGGGTTTAACGGTTCAATTTTATTTTTTACTTTTAAGAAAATTTTTAACGGCTAGACAGTTCGCGTTTTCATAACTCCCCTACTGCGCCAAGCCCCAACCCGTTAGCGGTCAGGCTAAAACAACACATAGGATAATGAAAGAACAATTGACAAGTAAAAGAAACATTGTATTGACGGGCTTTTTACTTCTATTTATAGTCGGACTATTTGGCTTTATTGGGACACTTGGTATCGTAAAGGCTGTCGAAGACTATGAAACAGGAAATTTTTGGACGAAAACATTAATTATACCCTTAATTTTCATACCATTTGTATTGTATTCAATTTATTACTTCTTGACCTATTTTCCATCTTTTAAAATAGACAAGAATGGCATCGAAGTTTCAACTTTATTTAACACTAAAAACTATAGCTGGACAGAAATAAAAGAAATTCAGATTACTGGAAAACAACTTAGTAAATTCCTATTTATATCAATGCCAGTTGAAGCAACGACAATTCAACTAAACGACAATTCAGAAATATATCTGTGGGTTGACTATTATAGAAATAAATCAGAATTAAGAGTCATTTTAGAAAGAGCAAACAACATTCTACAAGGGAACAAACAATTTTCAAGACTAGAATTTAATCTAAGTAAGCCAGACTTTTCATCACAAATCACAACCGACAAACAAGGAAAAGAATTTAACGGAAATCATTTTCTAACTTTTAATGGATTAGTATTTTATGGATGGATTGTTTTCTTCACTCATTTAATTCTTAGCTCAAACAAAAATCCCTTAAATAGTATTGCAGGACTTATAGCGATGCCATTAGTTTTGCTTTCAATTCCAGCTTTGTTCAGTTATCAAATGCACTATTTTGTAATTGGACAGAATTTGCTCGTGGTGAAAAACACGATATGGATTTGGAAAAAGGACATTTACCAACTAACAGACATTAAAGAAGTTGTTATAGAAACGCCACATAGACTTTCTACTTCACTGAGAGTAATAACTAATCATTACCATGACAAACTTTATCCAGCAGGCAGTTTAAGCGACAAGACTTGGAGGGATATAATGAGACAACTGCAAAACGGTAATGTTAAAGTAAGAAATGAAGCAGTTTAGACACATTGGACAAGAAGCCCGAACCGCTAACAGGGGTTTGGCTCAATAGGGGCACAACAATTCAATTATATTTTTTACTTTTAATCAAATTTTTTAACGGCTAGACAGTTTGCGTTTCCATAACTCCCCTACTGCGCCAAGCCCCAACCCGTTGTGCGACATTATGAAAAAAATTACGTTTATAGAAATGAGAAATCAATGCATGATGAATAATATTTTATCTATTTTACTTGTAATTTTAATCACCACAAGCTATCAAAAAAATGAATCTTTAATACTTGACAAAATAAAAAAAGTTGAGAGTTTTGTTTATAATTCTCAAAAGGAGAATAATTTAGAAAAAACACTAGACAAGTCATTTGAAAATTTATTGAGAAAATGCTCATTATATTCAAATTCAGGCGAATATTGGGACAATCTGAATTTTAATATTTACCCTATTTGCTTTACTATAAATGGGAAAATTAAGACAGTTTTCGTGTTAAAAAAAATTGAAATGATTGACGGAAAACTATCCGAATTGTATTTAATAAAAATAAATGAAAATGACCAATTAATTGAATGTAAAAGAATTGCAAAACATGAATCCACAGCAAATTGTGAGAGTAATTTTATATTGACAATCAAACGGAATTTAGCCGAAATAGCTCAAAATGAAACTTGTGATTTTGGAAGTCAAAATGACGACGAAAATGAAGAGACAACAAAAGAGAAAACAGTTAAAACATCAATTGCTTTAAACAAATAACGTCGCACAACAGGGGTTTGGCGCAATAGGGGCATAACGGTTCAATTATATTTTTTACTTTTAACCAAATTTTCAACGGCTAGACAGTTCGCGTTTTCATAAATCCCCTACTGCGCCAAGCCCCGGAACGTTAGGTGCAAGTTAAGCTAAAAACATAATAATGCTAGAGATAAATCAGAAGAAAGGAATTGAAAGACGTTCTTATAGAGTAAACGCTGACTATGTTGAAGTTGATTTTAAAACAATTAAAGAAAAATTCAAATACAAAGTACATTTAACGGAAATTGGTAATCAAATTCAATACGAAGCTGATAACCTTTTTATTGGTAAATTGTTTTTCTTTATTTCTGTATTAATTACACTTATTTGTATCGGAGTATACTTTTTCGGAGAACCAAAAAACCCAGAGACTTATATATTTAATATAATTTTGTGGTCAATTATATCCTTAGCTGCATTTTTATCACCTTCAAAAGATGATATAATTATTGTTAACGGAGAAAAATATATAAGGCTTTTTAGAACTAAGCCAAATCAAATAGCTGTTATAAAATTTGCTGAGGAACTAATAGAAATAGCTAATCAAAAAAAAATTGAAATGGCCATAAATTTTGATTTAAATGAAGAACAATTTCTGTCAAATATTGCTTGGTTATTGAATACAAAGTTGATTAGTAAAACAAAAGCAGATGAATTAAGAGAAGAGTATAAAATAAAAAAACTATTATAACCTGCACCTAACAGGGGTTTGGCGCAATAGGGGCTTTCCTGCTTAAATTATATTTTTTACATTTAACCAAATTTTCAACGGCTAAACAGTTTCGGTTTCCATAACTCCCCTACTGCGCCAAGCCCCAACCCGTTGGCGGTAATTAACCCTCAGACATCTGAAAAAAAAGAAGTTATGACATTAACAGACATTCAAAAACAAAAATTTTTTAAAACTTCTGGACAAGAATATAAAGGAAATGAACTAAATGGCTCTTTCCTTACTAACAGAGCATATAATGATGAAAAATGGGAAAATTATTCCCCATGGATGTTTTCCTTTGTATTTGATACAGAAACAGAAAATTTAATTTGCGAACTTGACCATAGAATGACAAATAATCGAATATTTGGCTGGGACAAGAATGGAAACGAGCTATCGAACAACATTACCGAGAAGTATTTTAAACCTCATTGGTAAAACATATTTTTTTAAAATTCACCCATGAAAAATGTAATTGAAAAATTAATACAATTTAATAACGAAATTAAGTTGAGCGATAGATTTAATTATGATATAGAGCTATCCAATCCGTTTTTTGACCAATGTGAAATTGATGAACTAGTCAATAGTAAAAATACATTAGAAAAAAACTTTAAACTAAAATGGATTATTAAAGAAAAATATAAAACCGTAACAGATTCATCAAAAATAGATTTTTGGGTAATCAATACTTGGGGAGGAATTAGAGGGTTTAAAAAAACAGAAAAAAACATTGAAAAAATTAAAGAATTCAAAAAACAACTTGAAAAGAAAAAGTTAACTTTAGATTCTTTTAGTACGATTTCTTCATTATCTAAAATATCATCTTTCATTGACCCAGACAATTTTGTAATCTATGATTCAAGGGTAATTTATACGCTTAACTATTTGATTCTAAAGTGTGAAAACCAAAAAGAACTAAAAGAAAAATATTTTCCAATGCCAACTGGGAGAAACAAAATAATTGCCGATTTCGACATGAATACCATAATAAACATCCTGCACATTGATAAATATGTTGAAAAAAGCGAATTATTTATATCTCAACAACAAGCCTATTTTATTTACTGCGATTTTGTAAAAAATAATGCAGAGAAAATTTGTGGAGTTAATGCTAAACCATACGAACTTGAGATTCTTTTATTTGCGTTGGCAGACAAGGAAATTTTTGAAGACATAAAATGTAATATAAAATTAACTACCGCCAACAAGGGTTTGGCGCAATAGGGGCATATCGGTTCAATTATATTTTTTACTTTTAATCAAATTTTCAACGGCTAGACAGTTTTCGTTTTCATAACTCCCCTACTGCGCCAAGCCCCAACCCGTTAGCTGTGATTTTAAAAACGACACCGAAAAGACATAAACAGGAAAAAATTAAGACTTTTACAAGAAATTAATAAATATAAAATGCTTCACTTTCAAGACCCATATTTTTCTGACTCATATACGCTTCACGAAGCATTAATTCAATCTTGCTCAACTTCAATACAGGGAAAGGGAGCATATGCGTTTGCAACAAAAAGTGGAATTGAAATACTTTTAAAAGATAGTGTCTTTGAATCACTTTTGGACAGAGGGGAATACTCATTAATTGTTGGCATTGATGAAATAACAAACCTTTCAAGTTTGGAAACACTAAGTGTAATAAAAGCAGCCAAACCAAATTTGACTGTTAAAGCATTTGACCACAACAATAGAGGTTCTTTATTCCATCCAAAATTGAGCTACTTTAAGAACCAAGATGAATCAGGAACTTTAATAGTCGGTTCTGGTAATTTGACTTTGGGCGGTCTTAGGAGAAATCGAGAAGCTTTCAGTCTTTTACAATTATCAGTTGATGAATTGGCTCGGATTGAGCAATATTGGAACGCTTGGTTACTACAATCGAATGAACTTTTAAAGGATATTGATAATGCTGATGTGATTAGAAAAGCAACAGACAATCAATATATTAGAAGAACTCGAATTAGACGACCTGAAGAAGAAGTAGCTATTGAAGAAGAAGTCCCAATTGTGGAATTAGACAATATTGAAATTCTTCATCAAGATGGTTGGCAATTTTACCCAGACAGCGAAGTTCTAATTGCCGAAATTCCGAGAAGTGGCGATAGATGGAAACAAGCTAATTTCGACATTGATACTTTTCAAAATTTCTTCGGTGCTACACCAGGAGACAACAGTCAAAGAATTCTCCTAAGAAACATCAATGATGATTTATCCTTATCCGAAATCGAAGTAAGGCCAAGTGTTTCAGTAGTAAGTCAAAACTATAGATTTGAGTTAGACGCAGCGAGTGGGCTACCTTATCCGAACAACGGAAAACCTATAGGTGTTTTTGTGAAAGTAACCACAAGAATGTTTTTATATCACTTGTATATGCCTAACCAACCTTTGTATGCTGAAATTAATGATTGGTTGCAGACAAATTGGACGGGTAGAGCTGATAGAATGAAAAGGATAACAACAAGAGTCAATCAAATTAGTGAAGTTATAAGACCATCAGTATTTAACAGATACTTTGTTCAGATTTAATAAAAATGGAAATAGCAGAGAAAATATTAGATAAAAGTAAAGTTATAAAAAGACCTAATTCATTTAGGACAATTCACTATTTGGGAAGTAAACTGAGAGTTCTTGAGTTTATTAAACAAGTTATTGATGAACTAGACCCTGAAAAAAATGGCATTTGTGATTTGTTTTCAGGAACCGGCTCAGTAAGTCAGCATTTTTCTTCTGAAAGAAAAGTTGTCTCGGTTGATATTCAAAATTATTCAAGTGTTATATGTTCAGCACTTTTAAACCCAATTTCAGATGAAATTACTTACTCCTTCACTAAAAGTTTACAGAGTTCTAAATTTTTCAATGAATACCTGAACATATTCCAACCAATGATTTCTTTGGAGGATTCTCTTGTAAATGGGAAATTAAGTTCAAATCTTGAGACTGTATGTAATTTCTTGGAGAACTCTTCTCTTTATGCATATTTATCAGATGAAAGGAATGATAATTTGTTTCCAGAGCTAAAAGAAGCATTTGAAAAAATAGAAATCAATCTAAAAAGCCATAAGAACGATTCATTCATTGCAACAAAATATTTTGGTGGAGTTTATTTTTCATTCAAGCAATCTGTAATGATTGATGCTATAATTTCCGAGATTGAAAATACAAACCCAAAATACCATACTTTTTTACTCGCTGCATTACTTAGCACTGCAAGTGATATTGTAAATACTGTTGGAAAGCAATTTGCTCAACCAATAAGACCACGAAATAAGGACGGTCAACCCAAAAAAGGAATATTAAAACAGCTAAGAAAAGATAGAAATATTGATGTTCTATTTCTTTACAATCAATGGCTGAACAAGTATTTGAGCAACCGACATACAGGTTTTAATCACCAAATTATACAATGTGATTACAGAGAAGCCCTCAAGAATCTAGATGAAGATGTTAGAGTAATTTATGCTGACCCACCATATACAAGAGACCATTATAGCCGTTTCTATCACGGCTTAGAAACTTTAAGTCTAAGAGACTTTCCAAAAATTTCTAAGACCAAAATTGGTGGCAAAGAAAAACTAAGCAGAGGTCTTTATCGTGAAGAACGGGAACAGTCAGATTTCTGTATACGTTCAAAAGCTCCAAAAGCTTTTGATGAACTTTTCAAACTAGTGTCAGAGAAAAATAGAATTTTAATATTGTCATATTCTCCATTTGATAAGTCAAAAGGTGCACATCCAAGATGTGTTGAAATAGAATTGTTAGAAGAAATGGCTAAAACCTATTTTGACCTAGTTGAGATTCGTTCGGTTGGAAGATTTTCACACAGTAAATTAAATAGAACTGATTTACATTTAGAAGCTGATGATTCAGCAGAGGTTTTAATAATTTGCCGAAATAGATGAAAGAATTGAAATTAATTAAAGTCCTTTCTTCTCAAACTCCACAAAAAGAAACGAGAAAAATAATTCAAGGTGAAAACCTTGATGTATTAGACTTGCTTGCTAAAGATTACACAGATAAAGTAAAGTGTATTTATATTGACCCTCCATACAATAACGGAGAAAATTATACTCATTATGACGATTCAGTCCACGAAGAATGGATAGTTGAAATAAAGAAAAGACTCAGAAAATTAAAGCCATTATTAACTCCTGATGGCAGTATTTGGATTTCCATTGATGATTCTGAAGTTCATTATCTCAAAGTTGCAGCAGATGAAATCTTTGATAGGAACAATTTCGTTACAACAATAATTTGGCAACAAAGAACAACTAGAGAAAACAGGAAGATGTTTTCAAATAATCACGAGTATATTCTTGTCTATGCAAAAAATAAACCCTTGTTTGCAAAATCCATTAACAAACTAAAGGGTAATGGAGAACAGATTGCTAGGTATAAAAATCCTGATAATGACAAAAGAGGCCCTTGGCAATCTGTATCATTAAATGTGCAAGCAGGTCACGCAGTAAAATCTCAATTTTATGAATTAGTAAGTCCTAACGGCAAAAAACATAATCCACCAAAAGGTAGATGTTGGGTTTACAATAAAGAGAAAATGATTGACCTAATTAAAGACGGAAGAATTTGGTTTGGACTTGAAGGTAATGGAGTTCCTAGACTTAAAAAATTTCTATCTGAGTCTGAATTAAAAATTACTCCTGACACTCTTTGGCTTGGGAGTGACGTTGGGACAAATAAAGAGGCTAAAAAGCACTTAATTAAATTATTTCCAGACAAAGAAGTATTTGATACCCCAAAGCCTGAAAGACTATTAAAAAGAATTTTCGATATAGCGACAAATGAAAATGATTTAATTTTAGACGCTTATGTTGGAGCAGGTTCAACAATTGCCGTTGCTCACAAAATGAAAAGACAATATATCGGTATTGACAAAGGGGAGCATATTATTGACTATGTTGTAGAACGACAAAGACTAGTTTTAAAAGGTAAAAGTTTGGGAATCTTAGAAAGAGAATCAGACAAAAATGAAGGGTTTGAATTTTTTAAACTGACAGAAAAAGACGAAAAGAAAAGAAAAACCACAGCTAACAGCGGTTTGGCGTAATGGCGGGTTCAGTGCTTCGTATGACAGTTTTGTGGCAGGTTCAAGTGCAGTTCTTCGATTGAACTTTTGTGCTAGAAATCCGCCACTACGCCAAGCCGCAAAACGTTAGCGGATATTTTTGAAAAACCGCGTCCAACCAAGACTGATATTATTACTAT
>CAZULO010000041.1:0-18243 GCA_964621245.1 uncultured Flavobacterium sp. | reverse complement strand
ATAAGCATTTATTAGTTTGGTTTAAGCATTTCTTAATTAGGTTTAAGCATTTTTTAATTAGCATTAAACGTTTATTCGTTTGGTTTAAACATTTTTTTATTTGATTACTATCAACTTAATATCTTTTTAAAAAATGGAAGAGTTTAAAACAAATTAATACTATAAGTTTCATAATTCCCAGATTTAGTAGCTTTATATGTTTTTAAAAAGTAATTTAGCCAATAAAAAGGGAATGCTTTCGAAATTTAAATTTCTAATACTACTTCTTTTACTCTTTCATTTAGACGCTACTTTTGCTCAAAAAATCGAAGCAAAAAAAGACTCTTTAAAAGGGTATAAAAGCATAGAAAAATATTCTAAAAAGAGAAAGTTTACTGCGTTTCTTCACCGACTAATTTTTAATCCTATTGCAAAAGAAAAAGTTAAAAAGAATAATTTTCAAAAAATTCCAACTAAAAATTATAAGCTGTACGAAGGAAAAATAATTCGAAATATTAAAATCACCACCTTAGATCCTTTTGGATATTCGGATGAAGACTCTTTACGTAAACCTGTTAAAATCGGTCAAAAAGCGGGGAATTTTTTACATCTGAAAACTAAAAATTTAGCTATAAAAAATTTACTATTACTTAAAAAAAACACACATTTAGACTCCTTATTAGTTCAAGAATCGGAACGATTAATTCGTAGTCAGCGATTTACTAGAAGTGTTACCTCTGAAATTAAAGTGATTTCTGAAGATTCAGTTGATGTTTCTATTCGGGTTTTAGATTCTTGGAGTTTGGCTCCGGATGTGTCCTCCTCTACTACAAAATCAAAATTTTATCTAAAAGAAAAAAACTTTTTTGGCTTAGGGCATGAATTTTCAAACTCGTACACAAAAAGTCTGACCACTAATGAAAACGGCTATGTTTTTAACTATTTCATCCCCACAATTAAACAAACCTATATTAGTACCCGATTGAATTACGATATCGATTTAAATCGCAATTTCACTAAATCTATCACGATAGAACGCCCTTTTTATTCGGCTTTTACGCGATGGGCAGCGGGTATCGTTTTAGGTCAAAATTTGAATAAAATTACTGCTTTAGATGCCAATCAAATAGAAGTCAAACAAAATGCGAAATACAATTATCAGGATTATTGGGCGGGTCATGCCTTTCAAATTTTTAAAGGAAATTCGGAATACAATAGAACTACAAACTTAGTAACTAGTGCAAGATATTACAACAGCAATTACATCGAAAAACCATTTATTAATTCGGATAGTTTAGCTATTTATACTACTGAAAAATTGTATTTAATGAGTGTGGGTTTAATGTCCAGAAAATTTAGACAAGATAAATATATTTTCAATTTTAATATAGTAGAAGATGTTGCTTCGGGTTTTGTCTATAATTTAACCTTCGGCTATCAGAAAAAATTTTACGATTATAAATTTTATATTGGTGGCAGATGGGCAAGAGGAAATTATTTCAAATTTGGCTATTTAAGTGGCAATATAGAATGGGGAACTTTTTTAGATTTAGGGAAAACCGTACAAACTACAACCCGATTTAGCTTTATTTATTTTACCAATTTACAAGAATTTGGGAAATGGAAATTCCGACAATTTATTAAACCCCAATTGATTATTGGAAACAATCGTTTGAATGCTACCTATGACAGACTTACGCTAAATGGCGCCACAAATGGCATAGATGGATTTAACAGTCCCACTTTATTTGGAACTAAAAAGCTTTTACTTACGATTCAATCTCAAGGCTATTCGCCTTGGCGACTTTTAGGTTTTAGATTAAATCCATACCTAAGCTATACTGGAGGAATGTTAGGACAAAAAGAGATTGGTTTTAGCAAAAGTAAATTGTATTCGCAATTAAGTTTAGGCGTTATTATTAGTAATGATTACCTTATTTTTAACTCCTTTCAGTTTTCATTGTCTTATTATCCAAATATTCCAGATCCGAATTCGATTATAAAAACTAATGCGATTTCTACTTCCGATTTTGGGTTACAGAATTTTGAAGTAGCTAAACCCGGTATTCTAACCTATTAAGACATTATATCATAAAAAAAATGACCGATTGTTTATAATATCGGTCGGCAGTGCCATCTATAATTTGAATATAATTGTCAAAGGGTGAGGTTTTTTCAGCCAGTTCTTCTCCGGCATCAAAGGAAGAAACCGTAATGTTTCCTGTAATTTTTTTTAAGATTGTTTTACTTAACACCGCATTTGGAATGTACTGTATGATTTCAACAATAATATGCGCTTTTTCTTTTTCTACTTCGGAATTTTCCATTTGGATGAAGGTACCTTCTTACAATTCAAATTTCGCAATAAGCGATGGCATTGAAAAAGAAAGACCTAGACAAGGTGGCGATTAATATTGATTTAAACGTCAACAATTGTTAAAATTAAAGTTAGAACTAAAAAAAACAATAAATAAGAGGAAATAACCCCATACATGGCGTCAGGAACCCCAAATTTGACGTCGGGAACCCCAAACATGACGTCAGGAACCCCAAACATGACGTCGGAAACCCCAAAAATGGCGTCAGGAACCCCAAACATGGCGTCAGGAATCCCAAACATGGCGTCGATAACCTCATGTATGAGGTAAAATGCATTTCGTTTGGGGTTGCTGACGCCATGTATGGGGTTATTTGCAATAAAAACCATAAAAAAACCCTTTTGCGAATACAAAAGGGTAAGTTACTATAAAATAAGTTGGTGTTAGGCTTCCTCGGAAGTTCGTGCTGGTACTGTACTTCCACTTCGGTTAAAAAACTGAGCCATTTCGGTTACTTTTTTTTCAAAACCTGCGGCTTTAGTGCCTGCTTTATATTGACTAAAACCGTAATCCGTAAGCGCTGCTTGGTAATTGTCAAAGTCGTGTAAAATTTTGTTGTTGTTTAAGCCATCTATAATATTTTGTAATCTAGAAATTGTAGCTTCAATAAAGGTACGTGAATCAAAATCGTTTTGAAACTCTACCCAATCTACATCGGCACTACTCAGTTCCGGTTGGTTTTTATGAAATGATAAGGCTTTGTTTACAATTAATTTGTTTTGCTCATTAATACTACCATACTTGCGACGTTCGTCGGTAGTTAAGTTTCTGAAATTAGCAGCAAGAGCGGTTTCAAGTGCTGTTAAAGCTGTAGTAGCAGCTGTTTTTTGCGTTTCCGAATAATGGATGTCGATTAAATTTTCAAAAGGCATTTTCTATCGTTTTAAGGTTAAAAAATAATTATTATCTCAAACTTAGTCTTAATTATCTTATAATAAAAATAAAACACCTCTTTTTTACTGCATAATATTTTATTTTGTAAATAAAAACGATAAATTAAATCTAATTTCACATCTTTAATTCTTATAAAGTAAGTAAAATAAGATTTTAAATTCTTCTTTATCTCCCTGTTAAATCATACAAGAATTCACCTCTTATTTTAAATCTGAAAGACGAACTTGATATAAATTCCCACCTGTTTTTTTTACTTTTTCATCGGCTATATATAAGATATCGTTGGTTTTAAAACCTATAGCTTCCTTTTGAGAATACTGATTTAATTGGAGTTCCGTCATTTTTCCAGTTGTGATATCGTCTTTTGAATAGTTTTCGAATAGCCACACTTTAGAATGAGATAGTAATACAAACTTTAAACCATCCGGACTAATAGCCGCACTGGTGATCGCGCAAGTATGATAATCTGAACACGTAGTTATTTTTTTTATAAGTTGTGCCTGATGATGTCCGACTTGATTTGGGATTTTATAGATATAACTGGTACCATCAAAGCCTTTACTCCTATTTTTAGTAAACAAATAAAAATGATTTTCATATTCAAAAAAACCTTCTACATCAAATAATAAATCTTTCTTTTTGGGAGGAAATTCGGTTTGTTCTGGATAATCGAACGTAACTTTATAAGCTACATCTGCCTTGTCATTTTGTAAATCAGATTGGTTGATCTTATAAATAGCCAAATCTTTTCTCATGTTGTCGTTATTTCCAAAATCACCAATATATAAATTCCCTTTTGGATCAAATGTTAGGTCTTCCCAATCGATATTTTCAGTATTATTGATGACTATTGTTTTAGTGCTGTTTCCCAAGGTATCTAAAACGGTAATTTCATTTTCGTTTCCGCTATCTTCAAGGGCATAAATGAAATTATCTTTATAAGCCACACCTGAAATTTCCTTAAGTGATTTCGTTAAATTAGCTAATTGTTTTAAAGCTGAGGTTTCGTTTTTTTCCGTACAAGAAGTCAAAGCAAAAAGAACCCATAGTGCATAAATTGTCTGTTTCATCATATATTAAAATTGAAATCCGAACGAAAAGGCAGCTCTAATTCCGTCGGAAGCGTTAAATAATCCAAAATTTGCTGAAAGTAATTCGGCCCCGTTGATAAAAAATCCACCACCGTAAGAATTGTGCCATTTGTTAGAAGTTTCATTTGTAACCCAAACTCTACCATAATCGAAACCAGAATATATTCCAATTCGGATAGGAAGTATTTTTGTTTTTATAGCTTGGAAACTATATCTCAGATCCGAATTCTGATAAAAAGATTGATTTCCGGTAAATCGTTGGTTTCTAAATCCTCTTAATCCGTCAGTTCCTCCTATAGAAGCGGCTTGATAAAACTCAAATTCATTACCAAAGTTGAGGTGACTTTTAAATTTTGTAGCCAAAACCCATTTACCTTCGCCATCCAGTTTATGGTTAAAACTAACTTCTGGAATAATGTAGCTGAAACTTCTTTTGTTATTATCTAAATTCGTTTTTTGCCCAACAGAAATTTCCGTTTTCATTCCCATAGTTGGATAGGCTTTGTTGTCATAGTTTTCAAAAAGGAAAGACAAATTAGTCCCTAAAAATTGGACTTCCTCAAACACATAATTTGGCAATTGGGAATACTTGTTTACAAAACGATTTGGCGATTTATGTACTTCAATATTTTCATAATTCGCACCCAAACTTAAACTTGCTCCCGATTTATTTGCCCATTTTACTTTAGGATTAAAAGTAAGACTTCGTACTTTTACACGGTTATAATTCAATTCTAAAGCTTCATCAAAGTTTAAGGTTTCATTTCCATAACCAAAAAAGTTAATGGTAAAATTCGGACTTTGCATCGCTGCATTGAATTCTAAATTTATATTTTTAGTCAGATTGGTAATTTCAAATCTATATTTCACTTCATAACCACTGGTGGCAAAATAGTAAGCTGCTTTTAGTTGGTGTTGACTCGTAAACGGATTTTTTTCAAAACCATAAGAAGTGAAAGTATTATTAAATCCTATTTTAAAACCGTCATCTGGATTGGCTCCTATCACAGGAATAAATCGATTTTGATAGGTTTTTACTTTTTTAAAGTCGTAGGTGTTGATGTCATAACTGTCTAACAATTTAACTTTTGCATTTTTAGCTTGTGAGACATCGTTCTTTTTAGACTTATAATCATATATCACGACATTTTTTCCATTTGAAACGATATACTTATCCTTATTTTGTCCGCCAATAATTCTGATTTTTATTTTAGATGGTAGTCCAACCACCTCAAAAGTATCTTCGTCATCTAAACCATAGATCCAAATTTCGTTGGTAGTAGCTGCTTCGTAAGTGGCTTTGAAATAAGGTGCTGAAATCCCTTCTTTTTTGTTGCGTTGCATCGAAACTTCCAATTTATTAGCCTCTAAACCCGTAATTGTAAAGTAATCTTTTTTATTTGTGCCTGTCAACACAGCGTATTTGCTTATCAAATTATAATAGCGGTCTGCGATTTTTTGTAAATTATCTTTACGCTTTTTTAAAGTCGTTTTAATTTGATTGATTATTTGGTCGTTTAATTCAGAAGGAATAGTTGCAAACGCTTCCTCAATTACTTCCTCCGTTAGTTGGTTTTGAATGAAAGCGACTTGTTCGTTCCAATCTGCTTTATTTAGGTGTTTAATAAATGCTTTATCTAAAGGGAAAGGTTCTAAATTAAAGCCTTTTACATCTTCTAAATCTGCGCTATATTTTCTTAAAATCTTAGCCATTGGAATTAATTTTACTGCTGCACCCAGAACAAAACCATCTGACATAATGGAAAACGCTTGATCTCTGTCGCGCGGTAAAGGTTTAAAAACAGTTTTTTCATTTTCTTGAAATGCTAACCAGCGCCATTGGTCTTGGTGTCGGTCCCAATCGCCAATAAGCATATCGAATAATCTGGCTTTTATGTATTCTTTTTCATCTACAATTTGATTCTCGTTGGCATGAATTTTTTCTAAAACCTCATACGTACTATAAATAGTTCCTGTGAAATTTTTATCTTCTAAAACTAAATTTCCATCAGCAGGATGTTCTTCGAAAAGATATAACTCGTCACCAAATTCGGAATTAAAATCACCCAATGCTTCCTGTTTCGGAATGTAATATAATTTAGAATTTAATGCATGCAATTGAATGGAAGCAGCCAATTTACCAACCACAAAAGGAGCGTAAGGATAAGCGCCTGTAAAAACATCTTTTACTAAAGCTTCGGCAGCTGTATTTTCAAACTGTTTTTGTACATATTGCTTTTTGAATAAAGAAGCCTGAATGTATTGCGAGGCATTTTTTTTCAAGGCACGCATAACGTATTGTTTGCCATCTTTTGCTTTTAATCGGAGTGTTTTGGATTGTGTGCCGCCACCTTTTCTAATTGGAAGTAATCCACCTAAAAGTGTATCTAACTTGACTACTTTTGCTGTAATTTCTTTACTATATTCTTCTCTGTATCGTTTACCCCAAAAGAAATTATAGGTATTACTTTTAGTAGTTTCTTTTTCCGAGTAAATATTTGCTTTGATGGTATCGGGAATTTTATCTGAGAAGACATTCTGAATAGGCGTTTTTGTTGGTTTAATTACTGTAGTTTCAAATTCAACCTGATTGTTTCTTGCATTTATAAATTTGACATTGGTGCCGCCATTTTCAAAAACTTCTAGCATGGCATAGCCATTTGTTGCATGTGCATAAATCCCTCCATCAGAATTTTTTACCGGTTCAATTTTAGAACCCGAACCACTTACAATTTGAGGAATATTTTGGTTGACGATGTATTGCAAACTGTGATCGTGTCCGGAAATAAAAATGACATTTTCATTTTGTTGGGCAGCGGCTATAAGATTCTGTTTTAAATCGTTATAATGTACATTTTGTATATCCGCATTGCTTACTCCGGTTGTTTTACGGAGCCAATTTTTTAAAGTTCCCAAAACAGGAATTGGACTTAGGTGGCTTTTAAAAGAATATTTTCCACCATGTGGTCCGTTGGTAAATAAGGGATGATGAATGGCTACAAGCGTAGTTTTACCACGAGCTTTTTTGATTTCGCTTCTAAATTCATCTAAAAATTGGCTTTTGGTTTTAATATCACAATTTTCATTTATCGTCGGATGATTGTCCCAATTCGTAATATACCATTGCGAATCCACAATAATTAGAGTAATATCTTCTGAAATAGTTACGCTTTCAATTGGACAACCATCTTGCGGTAAAAACGATTTTTTTCCTAGTTTGCTTTCTACAAATTCTTCTTGGCGTTTTAATCCTTCATTGCCATCTTGATACCAATCGTGATTACCTGGAATAAAAATAGTTTTACCTTGAAATTCAGTAGTTAAATCAATTTGTTCTTGTAGTTTTTTTTCTGCGTCTTTATATTTTAAATCGGTTTGTTTAGGCATTCCTGCTGGATAAATATTATCCCCTAAAAAAAGCAATGTACTTTTTTTATTGAGTTTAGAAAGTTGACTAACAAAGGATTTTGAATAATCAACTGAATCTTTAAAAACACCATTTCCTGCATCACCAATTAAAACAAAGGTGTGAGCTACTTTGGTCTCGTTTGGAGAAAA
Organism: uncultured Flavobacterium sp.; assembly: GCA_964621245.1. GTDB lineage: Bacteria > Bacteroidota > Bacteroidia > Flavobacteriales > Flavobacteriaceae > Flavobacterium. Next base: position 10,343 of record CAZULO010000041.1, on the reverse strand, counting down.
ATGACTTTTATCTTTTAGCTGATATTGCGCTTTATACGTGGCACAAGATTGCACTAAAATTAGAAGCGATGCTAAAAAAAAAAGATTTCTTTTCATAAGTTCTATCTGAATTTGAAAGCCAATAAAAAAGCAACCACTGAAAGGATAATTCCGAACATAAAAACGGTATAAGCCACACGTAGCAAGCTGTATTTTTTTTCTAAAACTATTCCTAAATGATATAAATCTTTAATCATAGAATTATATAAATACGTTTTGTCTTTCATTAGTTCATTCATAGCCCAACTATAATCTTCAAAAGGCATTTTATAGAAATTACCAAAAAACAATAAATTGGCTTTCTTTTCTTTTACTTCATCACGTGTAAAACTCCCTTTTGTGATACTTGGTCGGGTAGCTAAAATGGCAAAAGTTATTGCAATAACGCTGGAAAGTATTAAAATTAAAGTCGGTATAATTAAATGCGCATTAGACGGATTATCAAGTTTTGGAATAATAGTAGTTAAAGAAACTGAAATAATTATAGCATTAACGGATAATAAAATATTGGCTTTATTATCTACTAAACCACTTAAATTATTGTGATTGTTTAGCGTGGTTCTAAACATAGTATCGATGCCACGTTCTGGTTTTTCCTCTTTATTCTTTTTTTTACTAGTTTTTTTGGATGAAATTGAGGCCACTTGCGGTTGAATTTTGGATGTACTTTCTTCCATTTATGCTGTAGTTTGTAGTTTTTGTTTCATTTTTTTTAAATTTTGACTTTTATTATTTTCCCATTCTTTTTGTGCAAAAGGAGTAAAGTACTGGTGTTTTTGTAAAAAATCTACATTTAACAGCAGCCAATCTGTATCCGAATACGTTTTATGCAGGATTGATTCCCATTCCGATCGTAAATTATGCAAAGAATTGGAATATTCTTCAAAAGACAAATGTACGGTATCGGCATCTTTTATCAATTGTTCCCATTTATTTTTTGGTTTTGCCTGATAAGAAGTCGCTAAAATTAAATCGCATACTTCCTTTTCTAAGTTATCTGAAATAGATTTGTTTTTAAGGAAATCTTTCCAAATAGCACAACTTTTTTCTTCATGATCTTCACAGCCTGAAACATATCCGGCATCATGAAACCAACCCGCGAGAATAAGTTTATTTTTGTCTGCAATAGCTACTTGTTCTTCTTGACATAATTTTTCTATAGCAGTTACTACTTTCTGAGTATGTTCTAAATTATGATAGGAATAAGACGCATTTAAATTTTCTGTAAATAACTTAGTGATGAATTGTTCTGCTTCTACAACCAAGTTTACCTCTTGATGTTTCACTTTTACACGTAAGGCTTTTAACCCAGAAACTGCTTGTAAATCTTCAATATCTAACTTTTCTATTTCAGCTTCTAGAACATTTTTATGTTGTAAATATTTGATGTATTTTAAGTATTCTTTTTCTTCAGAAGTATTAGAATATACGATAGTAATATTTTCTTTTTGCGTAATTCTTTCGTTTGTGTTTTTTACATAGGCCTTGTCAATTCTTTTCTTAACCACCTCATAACGAGCATTGTACGAACCATCTACATCAAAACGTTTTTCATCCATTCTAAAACGTATCGAAATGGGCGAACTAAACGCTAAAATTAAACTGGTAACATCTAAAGCATAAGGTAACGTAGCCTTTAAAGTATGATGTTCCATTTCCATTTCACAAAGAGTTTCCAATTGCCACAAGCGCAAATTATGCAAATACATAGTATCATATTGTTTCGTAGGAAAAATGGAAGCGCCGATATACAAATTATGTTCTACTCCATCCGTTTTAAAACGTTCATAATAGTGAGGAAAAATGGCTTGTGCTTGTGCTTGTTTAGCATCTAAAAGAGAAGCTAATTTTTTATTAATTCGTGTAATAGTATCATCAAAATCTTTACGTTTGTGATAAAATAAGCCTGTTTTAGCGTCAATAGTATTGAAATAAGTAGAAACGAAATGTGATGCAGCGGGATTAATTTCCGTATTTTTTAAAAAAGAATGAATTTCAGTTTCTATATAATGATGAATGGTTTGTTCTAAATTATTTTGAAAAGGTTGTGTTAAATCTTGTAAAAAACCTTCTAATTCGAAAATTTTTTGTTCTATAACAGTGATTTTTTGGGTTGAAAGTTGCAGTTTTAAAATATGAATAATTTGATACAACTGTTCTTTTAAATCGGAAACTACGGCTAAAACTCTGTTTTCAGAGGAACCTTTGATATCGATTTGTCCATAAAGTGGAAATACTTCTTTAAATACAATTTCTTTGAAATTATACGCTTCTTGAGCGATATTGGAATATAAATAATTTTTAGCTTCATTTTTGAATTTCCAATACACACTAGGATGAATGGCGGTGTATTCTTTTTGAATAATCGCTTCTAATTGATTACTCATATCGATATTGTATTTATCAATAGTATCTGTTAAATACGGTAAAATAAGTTCTAATTTATTCGCACTTACCGAATTCAAAGCACGTATCGTTGGAGAAGCCAATTCGATTACACCTAGTAATTTCCCTGCTTTACTAACTGGTGCGATTAGAAAACTTCCTATATTTTGTTGGTGTAGCTGTGCGGCTAAAGTATCCGTTTTTTGTTGTGTAACATATTCTGGTACATTTGAAATTACAAAAGGTTTATCATGTTCAATTACACTTTCAAATGAGGCACTGCAAAGCGCTTTTTCACAAGCAGCTGTTTCTTCATTTAGCAAAATAAAACTCTGCAAATTTGAATCGGAAAAAGGTGGTTTTTTAAACGTATGCTCTTCTTCATCATAAAAAGTAAACCCTATTTTTAAATCGGGAATTTTAAATACAGAACTAAAAATAGATTCAAAACTTTCATTTAATTCTGATTTTTCTATATCTGATTTTAATAAATTAGATTTTAAATTCGACACGGCACTTTCTGTTGTTACATCGACTAAAGAAACAATAGCAAATCCTTTTAATACCCACGAATTTTCTGGAAATGCCTTTTTCCATAGGGCAAAATCTTCATAGTGATCAAGCAAATTATGAATGTCACTTTCTGATAAAAAAGTAGTGTTTTCTGTTGGAAAAATTTCTAAAAAGTCGGCATTGTATAAGATTCGGTAATGACGTAGTACTCCATTTTCATCAGGTATATCGTAAAATAATGGTTTACCTATATCAATATTTTGATGGTAATAGGCATTTAAAATGAGCATGCAATTCATGATATAAAACTGCTGCTCATCCATATCTCTAATACTCATATCAATTGAAATATCAACTGTTTTGAGAATTTTTTTAAACCTTTCGGTGTAATTAAATGTAAAATCGTGAAACGGAAGAGTTACGGCTTTAATTTCGTTATGCGTTAGAGCGGTAGGAAATAAATCAGCTAATAAATGTTGAATTAAAGTCTCATTTTCCTTGAGATACTCCAATTGATCTATTCCTGAAATAAATTCTGGTTTATGAGCCACTTGTTTTAATAAACCCTTCGCATAATAGGATCTGTAATCCACATCAGAAGTAGCGATTTGTTCTAATTCTTCAATTAATTTATGAAAGGAAATGAAGACTTTGAAAGGACTTACATACTTGTAATTCTTAATCATAACAATTTGGGTTTATACAAATTTAAGGAATATTTTAAATTCGTGTTCATTTTATCTCAGATTCTGTAAAACTCTGATTATACTAGTAATTCCCTTTTCTTAAGCAGATAAAAATCGTTTTTCGTAAGCTGATTTATATTTATGTTTCCAACGTTTGTGACTCCATAAATAATTTTCAGGATGACTTGAAATGGCAGTTTCTAAATTTTTAGCAAAACGAGCTGTAACTTGTCCCACTGAATAATTATTAGAAAATTGAAACATAGGTTTAATTTCGAAGGTGTAAGTGCCTCGACCCGTTTTAATTAAATTGGCAAATAAAATTGTTTTTTTTAAAGAAGCCGAATACAATTCTGAACCACTAATAAAAGCAGTTCGTTGCGACATAAAATTAGTCCAATAGCTTTTTTCAGGAATATTTGGGTTTTGATCGGCTACCAAAATAAGAATATGATTTTTATCTTCATACGACTTCATTTCTTTTTTTAAATTTTTTGATGACACCATTTTAGACCCAAAACGGGATCTAATTTTCAACATAAAATCATTGAATCCTTTACTTTTAATGGGTTTATAGGCAACAACAACATTGGCTTTTTTTAATTTAGCGGCAATAAAAGCATTGGCCCATTCCCAATTGAATTGATGTCCTAAATAAATATGAAAACTTTGGTCATTGTTTTGTAAAAGTTGCAATTGTTCCTGGTCCATTTGGATGTGTGCCAACAATTTTTTTTCTGACATAGAAATTAGTTTGATGGTTTCAAAAAAAGTATCACATAAATTTTTGTAAAATTCCTTCTCAATACGATGAATTTCAGCTTCAGATAAGTTTTGAAACGAATTGTGTAAGTTTTCGTTCACCACCCATCGTCTGTATTTAAAAATGGTGTACAGAATAAATGAAAATAAATCAGAAACCGCATACAAAACACGTAATGGAAGCAGTGAAATAGGATATAGTAAATAGTAAGTCATGATTTTAATTTATATAAATTGATGTATGTTTTTTAAAAGAATTGTAAGTAAAACAACAAGGATAAGAACCACAGTTAAATTTTGAAAAAATTCAGTAAGCGCGTTTGAGTTTGTATTTTTCATAAGCCTATTAGTTTTAGTTATTTGGAATAATCGTTTCAGAATTAATACTGATTTGTGAAAATTTGCTATATTTTTTGTTAATTACTAGTTGAATGTACTTGAAATTTTTTATTTTGAAATAATCGTTTCAGAATAGATTCAAAAAAAAGATTAGTTTAATATCGTTTTAATTAAAAAAGCCGACATGTTTTTTATCCGAATTGGATTTCTATCTAAAATGTAAGATTGTTTCCAACCTGTAAAAGAAGCTGCGATATATTCAGCAACTAAAGTAGCTTCTTCGTCTTGATTAATTTCATTGGCATCCATGGCTTTTTGGACCATTTCAGTTAAAAAAGCCAAAAATATTTCGTTGTTTACTTTCAAAATATTTCGAACTTCTTGATTTTCAGTAGCTACTTCAAAAATAGTTTTCATACCTAAACATACTTTATCACAACTAACAATCCCGATGGCTTTATCTGTAATTAAATTAACAAGTGCTTGTTTAGCAGAAGTTTCTAGTGCAACTTTCGACTTTAAATCTTCCATAGCATGAATGAAATAGGTACTAATGCATTTCATAAAAAGCTGATGTTTGTCACCAATGGTATTATACAAACTACTTCTATTAATTTGCATGGCATCTACTAAGTCTTGCATTGAAGTACCAGCATATCCTTTTTCCCAAAAGACATTCATGGCTTTTTCAATTTTTTCTACTTCGTTAAATTCAACACAACGTGCCATATTTTTAAATTAGATTGCAAAGTTACATTTATTCTGAAATAACCGTTTCAGAAAATAAAATTTTAACAAAAAAATAGGAATTTGAATTTTTGCACACTGAAACAATCAAAAAAAAAAGCGTAGTTTAATTTAAATTTCTTCTTCAAGAAAAAGTTCAAAATTAAGTCGTTTACCCTTTCTATCAATTTCTAGAAACAGTTTTTGATTGGAGCCTTTTAGCAGTAATTCGTAAATTTCGTATAATTTATAATTTGCCGCTTTTTTATTATTGATAGATATAATTTTATCTTCAACCAATAAACCTACTTTATCAGCAATAGAGTTTTTTCTAACAAAACAAATTTGAATTCCAGGTTTTATGGTATACTTAAAATTAAATTTAGCATCGTCATAAATATTCTCAGTAATATTTTTTTTAAAATCGGGCAAATCGAATCGAATCAACTCTTCTACTACATCCACGCCATTATGTTGCACATCAAATCCAGCCATATTATAATGAAATTTTTCATTAAAATTACTGTTCGGATTTAAATATATCATTTGTGTATCATAATTAAAAACAATATTAAATCGTTTTAAAATAGCACCTCCAATAGAACCGTCTCTGTAACTAAAAATATTTTTCTTTAAAAAAGAGATAGAATCGGGTAAGGAAATTATTGGATTTTTAAATTCGTAATCAGAAAAAGCTATAGTTTTAAATCGTACTTTTTTACCAAAAATAGTACCACCTAAACCAGCGCCTAAATAATCGTTTATATATCTTTTATTTTCTATATTTAATTCCTTTTCGAAAACCCATAATCCATCTGATAATCCGGTATCAATTAATAAATCTAAATTTTGTGTTTTTTTATCTTCAACAGTTATAGAAACGGGTATGTAGGGTTTTTTATCTTTTAATAAAAAGGGTAACTTTTTATATTTTTTAATTTTTTTAAGTAGTTTTTTAGATTCTTTCTTGTATACTATTATCTTTTTCGTGTCATATTGTATTTCAACTATGTTTTCTGAAAAAAAATCGGAACCTAAAATCCCATGAATTGGAATTCCAATAGAAGTGGTGAAATTGTATTTGTCTTCCAACATTAAGATAACATCTAATTTTTTTGATACTAAATTTTTAAAAGACAAGGTATTATTTTTAGAAATGTAAGCATCTACAGGTTCATTCATACCTGGACCGGTTAATTTTATTTTATAAATATTATTAAAAGTAATACTATCTTTATTGGGAAAGGCAAAAAGAATATTAAATCCAGAACCCGTATCTAAAATTAAGTTTAAAGGGATATCATTAACTTTTGTTTTTAAAATAATATTATTGTTAACCAATTGAAAAGGTATGACCATTTTATTTTTACTGCTTGATAATTCCCAAATACTTTGAGAATATAAACTCAAACCAAGTAAAAATAACGAATATGTCAAAAATTTTTTCATTTTTTATAGTTTTCATAAATATACAAAATTTATATTTTAACTTTTGTCAAATTATATTTTTTTGAATAATTATATGGAAGAATCCCTAATTTTTCGCATTTTTGCAAAGCTAAATTTAAAGTTATGCCAAAAATTTCAACCAAAGGGATGCAAATGCCCGAATCTCCAATACGAAAGTTAGTTCCTTATTCAGAAGGAGCCAAAAAACGTGGAACCAAAGTATACCACTTAAATATCGGTCAACCTGATATTAAAACACCAGAAGTTGCTTTACAGGCCGTAAAAAACTTCGATATTAATGTGTTAGAATACAGTCATAGTGCTGGTTTTGAAAGTTATAGAACTAAACTTTCGGCTTATTACAGAAACCAAGGTTTACCAATTGATACAAAAGATATTATAATTACAACTGGTGGTTCCGAAGCTTTATTGTTTGCTTTAGGTTCAACTTTAGATAATGGAGACGAAGTAATTATCCCTGAGCCATTTTATGCGAATTATAACGGTTTTGCAACGGCAAGTGGTGTTAAAGTAGTTCCAGTAATTTCTGGAATTGAAACAGGTTTCGCCTTGCCACCTATCGAAGCTTTTGAAAGTTTAATTACACCAAAAACGAAAGCCATTATGATTTGTAATCCAGGTAATCCAACTGGATATCTATATTCTGAAGCAGAAATAAACAAATTAGCAGAAATAGTAAAAAAACACGACTTATTCTTAATTGCTGATGAAGTATATAGAGAATTTGCTTATGATGGATTAAAACATTATTCGGTATTAAATGTTCCTGGTTTAGAGCAACATGCGATTATGATTGATTCGGTTTCGAAACGATTTAGTATGTGTGGCGCTCGTATTGGTTGTGTAGTTTCTAAAAACGAAGAATTTATGGCTACCGCTATGAAATTCGCACAAGCACGATTAAGTCCGCCAACCTATGCGCAAGTTGCTAGTGAAGCGGCTTTAGACACGCCACAAAGTTATTTCGATGAAGTAATTACTGAATATGTTGACCGTAGAAACACTTTAGTGGAAGAAATGGAAAAAATTGAAGGTGTTACCATTGCAAAGCCAAAAGGTGCTTTTTATTGTATCGCTAAATTACCAGTGAAAAATGCAGATGATTTTGCACAATGGCTTTTAGAGGAATATGATTATAATGGAAAAACGGTTATGGTAGCTCCTGCAGCCGGCTTCTACTCTACTCCAGGTGTAGGTTTAGACGAAATTCGTATTGCTTATGTTTTGAAAAAAGAAGATTTGATTAAATCTGTACAAATATTGAGAGAAGCTTTAAAGGTTTACAAAGACTAAATTTTTGAATTTTAAGCCAAAATTAAAATCCCGTCAAGTTAAAATTAACGAAACGGGATTTTTTATATTTAATCTTCACCTTTTTTAATAACATACGTATAAAACCAAGTAATTGTAAAGGTTGGAATAACATCTGTAAAAGGAAACAGTTCCTCAATAGTTCCAAATAATCCAGCAATTTTACCTGCCGTTCCTTTATACATCAACAGTAATAAAATACCCGAAATTGGCGCCCAAACCACATCAACAATTTCACCAAATAACGGTGCCGAGTAGGTTAACATCCCAATGCCATCAAAAATTAGACTTAATACAAGCTTTGTTTTTTTATCACTTTTCTTTATTACAATTGGTGGTGTTTCTTGATTCATTTATTTGCAATTTATAATTGTTCGGATTACTAATATACAAATTAAATGCCAGTATTAAAGTAAAATGAAAAAATGTATATTGTATACTGACTTCAATATACGATATACATTTTACAATATACAATGAATGAGAATGCTACTTCAACTTACTCTTATAATATTTTCTCAATTTATCTAATTTCGGAGCAATTACATATTGACAATAGCCTTGCGATTTGTTTTGATTGTAATAATTTTGATGATAATCTTCCGCTAAATAGAACACTCCAGCCTCTTCAATTTGAGTCACAATCGGATTGGCATACAATTTTTCTTTATCAATTAATGAAATATAATTTTCTGCTTTAGCTTTTTGTTCTGGAGAATGATAAAAAATAGCACTTCTATATTGTGTTCCCTCATCCGCACCTTGTTTGTTTAAGGTTGTAGGATCATGTGTAGCAAAAAATATTTCCAATAAATCTTCATAAGCGACTTCTTTCGGATTAAAAGTAATTTGAATTCCTTCGGCATGACCAGTTGTTCCATTACAAACTTCGCGATAAGCTGGGTTTTTAATAAATCCACCCGTAAATCCAGAAACTACTTTTTCTACTCCTTTTACTTCTAAAAAAACCGCTTCTGTACACCAAAAACAACCTCCGGCAAACGTTGCCACTTGTACGCTATCATTCATAATTACTTTATTATTTTCTTGTTGAGTTTCTGATTTTGTGGTGTTAACTTGTGTCTTATTTCCACAAGATAACAAACCTAAAAACGAGCTAATTAATACGATATAATTCATCTTTTTTTATCAAATTTAATTATTATTCTTTCAAATACATACGTTTTAACGTTACATTTAGATTTGTTAGTTCAATATCAAAATTTTACTTCCTAATAAAAAGAACCTAAACTTCATTTAAACGATACACTAACTTTTAAATTTTTAACTTTCATTTGTGTGTCAAACATTTTAATATTCACTATTTCTTTGTTTCTTTGTACAAATTGATACTATGATTCGAGCAACTAATTTAAATAAATATTATGGCGATTTACAAGTACTAAAAAATGTAAGTCTACAAATTAATAAAGGTGAAATTGTTTCTATTGTCGGACCATCAGGCGCAGGAAAAACAACACTTTTACAAATTTTAGGCACGCTAGATTTACTTGATAAAAAAGACAATAGTGCAAGTTCTCTAACCATTAACGATACTTCTATAATCGATTTAAAGGACAAAGAATTATCTAAATTTAGAAACCTTAATTTAGGTTTTATCTTTCAATTTCATCAATTATTACCTGAATTTACTGCATTAGAAAACGTTTGCATTCCGGCTTTCATCGCAAAAAAAAATAAAAAAGAAACGGAGGCAGAAGCAGAAAAATTACTTGACTATTTGGGTTTATCACACCGCATCCATCACAAACCGAGTGAACTTTCTGGTGGAGAACAACAACGTGTTGCGGTCGCAAGAGCTTTAATTAATAAACCTGCAGTCATTTTCGCCGATGAACCTTCTGGGAATTTAGACCATACCACTGCCGAAAATTTACACCAATTGTTTTTTAAATTACGTGATGAATTCGGACAAACCTTCGTAATTGTTACGCATAACGAAGAACTTGCCAATATGGCCGATAGAAAGTTAGTAATGATTGACGGTGTTTTGCAAAATTAGAAGCAGACGTATTGTCTTTCAATCACTAATTGTCCCGCTTTCCGCACTACATGGTAGTTTGCTACAATCGGGGCTATTAAACACAAATA
>CAZULO010000040.1:0-18279 GCA_964621245.1 uncultured Flavobacterium sp. | reverse complement strand
TAAAGGTTCTCGATACAATTTTAAGCCTCTCGTTTTGGGAACGAGAGGCTTAAAAACACTCGAACTTAAGTACGATAAAAGAAATTTATAAGAAAAAACAATATAAAATCTAGAATCTATTTTCTACATCTATTTCCAAAATGAGAAAAATTAAGCCTAAATTTCAAAATAAAACCAAACAAAAAAAAATAGATGCTATTTTGTATCGCTCTTTTATGACATTAATTGCTGTTTTTGTTTTATACCATATGTTTGTTGAATCACATTATTTAGGTAGTGATTATAGATACGATGTATTTGTTTTTTGGATTCCAACATTAATAGGTTTTTTTATTGCTCTAAAATTTAATTTATTTCAAATTGATTGGAAAGATTGTATTTCAGATTTAAAAAAAGAAACCAATTTTTTCTATAAGTTTTTTACCATTCCATTTTTAATTTTAGCTCATTTTATGTTTGCTGTAATCTTTTTTTGGATGCCTTCCAATATAATTTGGGATGGTTTGAATAAAATCGAATCTCAAAAAAATAGGATTGAAGTGTTTATTCTTCCTGTGAAACAATTTAGTAAAACGTCTAAAGGTCCCGATAAGATTTATTTTGATTTTAAAAATGATCTTGAAAGTATTAAAGTTGATTATCAAACCATAAAACCTTACTTAGATAAAAATCCAAGTAATTATAAAGTTGAAATTGAAGTTAGAAAAGGAATTTGGAATTATTATATTGTTGATTCGTATGATATTTTATAATGAACTAATTATAATTTTCATCTATCTTTACTTTATAATTTAAATCCTAAAATAAAATGGCAGAATTTCTAAAAATTTACGAAGATAAACCTAGCGAGGCAGCCATTAAAAAAGTAGTAAATGTTTTGAAAAATGGCGGTTTAGTTATTTATCCAACGGATACGGTTTATGGTTTAGGTTGTGATATTACTAATTCCCGTGCGTTAGAACGATTAGCTAAATTGAAAGGAATTAAGTTGGAAAAAGCCAATTTTTCTTTTGTTTGTAGCAGTTTAAGTAATATTTCTGACTACGTAAAACAAATTGATACGGCTACTTTTAAAATCTTAAAACGAGCGCTTCCTGGTCCGTATACGTTTATTTTACCAGGAAATAACGACTTACCTAAAGAATTTCGAAAAAAGAAAACAGTAGGAATTCGTGTGCCAGATAATAGAATCGCTTTGCAAATTGTAGAAATGTTAGGTAATCCAATTGTTTCTTCTTCCATTCGTGATGAAGATGAGGTAATTGAATATTCCACCGATCCGGAATTAATTTTTGAGAAATGGCAAAACCAAGTCGATTTAGTAATTGATGGCGGTTACGGTGAAAACATTGCCTCAACCATTATCGACTTAACTGGTCATGAACCAATTATTGTGAGAGAAGGTAAAGGCGATGTGAATGTGATTTAGTGACAGTCTCAGTTTACAGTCTCAGTTTTTAGTATTTGTACTTAAACTGCTTACTGTAAACTGTGACTGATGACTCTCTATTTCGGGCTTACAATTTCCACATCACTAAAAGCAATTGCTCCACGAACTACACCTTGAATGGTGTTTTTTAACGCATCAATAATGTGAATTTTCAATTCGTTTTTGGAGAAAATTAAACTCACTTCTCTGGAAGGTTTTGGATTTACAAATTGTTTTAGTTTAGCTTTGTTTTTATCATTTAAATCTAAGGTATGTAAATAGGGTAGAAGTGTGGTTCCTAAACCTTCGTCAGATAATTTAATTAAGGTTTCAAAACTACCACTTTCTAATTGAAAATGATTTTCTCCAATAAAATTGTTTGTTTTACATAAGTTTAAAACACTGTTTCTAAAACAATGTCCGTCTTGTAAAAGCAATATTTTTTCCACATCTAAATCGGTAATTTCAATTTCTTTTTTGGAAATATTCTGGCTGTTTTCTGGAATATATGCTACGAATGGTTCATAATATAGTACGATTTCTTTTAGCTTTTCCTCATCTAACGGTGTCGCAGCAATCGCACAATCTAAATGACCATTTTTTAATTTAGTTATGATATCATACGTATTTAGTTCCTCCACAATTAGGTTTACCTTTGGATACTTTTTAATGAATGTATTTAAAAACATCGGCAGCAAAGTCGGCATAATTGTAGGTATAATTCCGATACGGAAATCGCCACCAATAAAGCCTTTTTGTTGATCTACTATATCTTTGATTCGGTTGGCTTCATTCACAATATTTTTTGCTTGTGTCACAATTTTTGTTCCTACATCAGTTAACCCAATTGGTTTTTTAGTTCGGTCAAAAATTTGAATATCTAATTCTTCTTCTAATTTTTGAATTTGCATGCTTAATGTAGGTTGTGTTACAAAACATTTTTCAGCGGCTAACGTAAAATTTTTATTTTCGGCAACAGCCAAAACGTAGTATAATTGGGTAATGGTCATAGTATCAATATTTGTGATAAAAGTAAATGTTTTGATTGTGAAAAACTATTGATTTAGAAAAGTTTATAAAAAAACTCTGAAACATTATCAGAGTTTTTCATTTATAACTAGATAAATCGGAAATAGATTAATAAACTTCTGATTCTTTTAATTTTTCTGTATTGGCAACTAATTGTAGTTCGTCAATAAATTTGTGAATTTTACCAGACATTACGCCATCCATATCAAAAACGTCCACACCGATTCTATGATCCGTAACACGACCTTGTGGATAATTATAGGTTCTAATTTTGGCAGAACGGTCACCAGAACTTACTTGTGAGGTTCTTGTTTTCGCATCTTCTTCTTGTTTTTTAGCTAATTCTTGTTCGTATAAACGAGAACGTAAAACGGTTAAAGCTTTATCTTTATTTTTATGTTGCGATTTTTGATCCTGACATTGTGCAACTAATCCAGAAGGAATGTGTGTTAAACGAACAGCCGATTTTGTAGTGTTTACCGATTGTCCTCCAGGTCCAGATGAACAGAAGAAATCTACACGAACATCGTTCATGTCAATTTGTACATCAAATTCTTCCGCTTCTGGTAAAACCATAACAGTAGCTGCTGAGGTATGCACACGACCTTGGGTTTCCGTTTGTGGTACACGTTGTACACGGTGCACGCCAGCTTCATATTTTAAAGCGCCATAAACATCTTCACCTGTAACTTCAAAAATAACTTCTTTAAACCCACCAGAAGTTCCGTCACTCATATCCACAACAGAACATTTCCATCCACGTCCTTCACAGTATTTGGTGTACATTCGGTATAAATCACCCGCGAAAATAGAAGCTTCATCACCACCTGTTCCAGCGCGAATTTCCACCATTACGTTCTTCGCATCTTCAGGGTCTTTAGGAATTAGCATGAATTTTATTTCTTCTTCTAATTCTGGTAAACGTTCTTTGGCTTCGTCTAACTGCATTTTAGCCATTTCTACCATTTCGGCATCAGAGCCATCTGCAATTATTTCTTGTGCTTCCTTAATATTGGAGTCAAGGTTTATATATTCTTCACGTTTTTGAACTAACGCGTTTAAACTTTTATATTCTTGATTTAATTGTACATAACGTTTTTGATCGGCAATTACATCAGGTTGAATAATCAAATCTGATATTTCGTCAAAACGTTGTTTTACATATTGTAATCTGTCTAACATCATAATCTATAAATTTCGTTGGCAAAGTTACAATTTTAGTTTATAGTTTAAAAATTTATAGTTTAAAAATCTTATTTTTTGAACATAAATACCCTAAGATATTATTTTTATTTATTCTAAATAAAATTTGTGAGTTTCAAATTTCAATTTTATATTTGTCTTTTAAATTAATTTATTCTAAATAAAAATAAAAATGAAAAAGTCATTTACCTATTTGTTACTGTTGAGTTTGCCCACCTTATTTTATGCACAAGAACTAAAAAAAGATTCTGTTAAAGCTATAGAAGAAGTAAAAATCAACTCGAATTTGCAAAAATATAAAAGAGAAAAAAGTACTACTGTCTCTAAAATGCCCTTGAAGGATATCGAAAATCCGCAAGTATACAACACGATAACTAATGATTTATTAAAAGAACAAGTTGTTACAAATTTTAATGATGCCTTAAAAAATGCAACCGGTGTAACTAGATTATGGGAATCAACCGGAAGAGGAGGGGATGGAGCTGAATTTTATTCGATGCGTGGTTTTTCTGTGCAACCTACTATGATTAATGGTTTACCTGGTATTAATAATGGAAGTATTGATCCCATAAATGTGGATAATATTGAAGTCATAAAAGGACCTTCAGGAACTTTATTTGGAAGTAGTTTGATTTCTTATGGTGGTTTAATAAATATCGTAACTAAAAAGCCTTATTCTAAATTTGGTGGTGAAGTTGGATATAATTCTGGGACGTATGGAATGGACCGATTAACGGCTGATGTAAATATTCCATTAAATAAGGATGTTTCTTTGAGAATGAATTCGGCGTATCAAAAAGAAAATTCTTTTCAAGATGCAGGATTTAATAAATCGTTTTTCTTCGCACCATCTTTAAGTTATAATGTTAATGATAAACTTTCCTTTTTAATTAATACTGAATTTTCTGAAAGAGAAGCTGCAAATGCACCAATGGTTTTTTTAAATAGAAATGCACCAATTTCTTTCTTTTCTATGGACCTTTTCGAACAAAATTATAAAAAATCATATACGTCTAACGAGTTAACGATGAACAATCCAACTTTTAATTTACAAGCACAAATGTTTTATAAATTATCTGATAGTTGGACTTCACAAACTGTTTTATCCAGAAGTACTGCTAAAACAAATGGTTATTATCACTATTTATTTGATTCTTCTAATGGTGATGAATTTGCTAGATTTATTTCAAAGGCCAATTCGCAAACAGAAGGAACTGATATTCAACAAAACTTTATAGGAGATTTTAAAATTGGAAATTTAAGAAACAGAATGGTTGTGGGTGTGGATTATTTAAGTATGAACCAAAGAAATGCAAATGCAGGTTGGAGGTCTTTCGGAACTATTTCTATGGTTGATCAAACAGATAATATTGGTTCAAATCCAACTGAATTAACCCAAAATGCTGTAGATGCTATTTTAGCTGGATCCTATTCTGGAAGTACAATTGCAGAAAATGAAGTAATTAGTGCTTATGTTTCTGATGTATTGAATGTAACAGAAAATTTATCAGTAATGGCAAGTGTAAGGGTTGATAAGTTTATTAGTAAAACTGAAGATCAAAGTTTTAACCAAAATACAATATCGCCAAAATTTGGAGCCGTATATCAAATAATCCCTAACAAAGTTTCTGTTTTTGGTAACTTTATGGATGGATTTAAAAATAATGCTCCTTCAAAACAATTAGATAATTCATACAGAGCTTTCAAACCAGAACATGCTAGTCAATATGAATTTGGTTTAAAAACAAATTTATATAAAGACATTATTTCTGCAACTATTAGTTATTATAATATTGATGTTAAAGATAAAGTAATGACAGATCCAACTACTTTCATTGGTACATTACAAGGTGGTGAAGTGAATAGTAATGGGGTAGAAATTAGCTTTACAGCAAACCCAATAAAAGGTTTAAATGTAATTGCGGGTTATAGTTATAATGATAGTGAAGTAACAAAAGATATTATAGATGATTCGTATTTAGGTTACCGACCAGAAGAAGCTGGACCAAGCACATTAGTTAATTTTTGGGCTAATTATTGCTTTTCTAATGGAACTTTAAAAGGATTTGGTTTAGGATTTGGAGGTAATTATGCCAGTGAATTTAATGTTTTACATAGAAAAACCACAGGATCTTTCACCTTGCCAGATTATACTATTTTAAATACGGCTTTGTCTTATAATTCAGATCAATTTACTATTTCTTTAAAAGTAAACAACGTATTAAACGAGAAATATTACTCAGGTTGGTCAACTGTAACACCACAAAGGTTACGTAGTTTAACAGCTGGTTTGACCTATAAATTTTAGGTATCGTACAAGAAATTAAAAATACTCCTTAACCATTGGTTGAGGAGTTTTTATCATTTTAAATTAAAAAAATGAAATTCAAAAAAGCTATAAAAAAAGTACATCTTTGGTTAGGATTATCCACGGGTTTAATCGTATTTATTATTTCAATTACGGGATCAATTTATGTGTTTCAGGAAGAAATTACGAATTATTTGCGAAAAGATGCGATATATCATACAACTCCAATTAGTAAAGGACTAAAACCACTTTCTTTAAAAGTTTTAGAAAAAAAAGTTGATGCCTTTACCAATGAAAAATATCCTATTCATTGGGTAAATGTACCAATTGACAAAAGTAGAAGTTATGTTTTTTATTACTATGAAAGAAATCCAAAAGGGTGGAATTTTTATGAAGAATATATCATTTATAAGTCGGTTTATGTCAATCCGTTTACAGGTGAAATAAGAGGCGTTTATGATGAAACAACTGATTTTTTTAATATCATAAAATCCATTCATTTTAGTTTTATGCTTAATACAGAATGGGGCACTTATGTGTGTGGAATTCCAACGCTTATTTTCGTTTTTATGCTAATTTCCGGAATTATTTTGTGGTGGCCCAAAAATAAAAAAGCTAGAAAACAACGTCTTACATTCGATTGGAAAAAAGTTAAAAGTTGGAGACGAAAAAACTATGATGTGCATAATATTTTTGGATTTTATGCTTCTTCTTTAGCTTTTGTTGTGGCATTTACAGGATTATTTTATGCTTTTTTCTTTGTTCAAGCCATTTTATATTTTGTGTTTTCTGGCGGAAGTACTACCTATCCAGATTTCTCACATATTACAACCAAAGCACCAATTGAAGTTAGAAATAATCATACTTTAGATAAGATTGGTCAAAAAGTAGAAGAATTATATCCCAATTCTTTTCAATATAGTTTAGATTTTGGTTATCCACACTTAGATGATCATGAACATCCAAATTATGACGTATTTGTGAAGCATCTTGCCTATTCTTATCATGTAAATCATAGTTTGATTTTTGATGAGAATTCAGGTGATTTATTACATCAGCATTCTCATAAAGATAAAAATTTAGGCGAAAAAGCGATTGCGGCAAATTATGATATTCATGTAGGTTCTATTTTCGGAATTTGGTCTAAAGTACTTGCGATGTTACTTAGTTTAGTTTGTGCTTCTTTACCTGTAACAGGTTTTTTAATTTTTTGGGGAAGGAGAAATAAAACTTCAAAATAATGTGATGAAAACCGATTTATATCTTTAAATCGGTTTTTTTATTTGATACTCTGATACTTACTAAAATTATTTTTATTTATTCTAAATAAAGTTGTTTTTTTCGTTTTTGCTTTTTACATTTGCACTGTTATTTTAATTTATTCTAAATAAACAATGAAAAAATATATTTTATTATTAGCCTTATTAGCAAATGCAAGTGTTTCTTTGGCACAATCTCAAAACTCCTCAAATGATGTATCATTAGATATTGAAAATGATTCTGTTAAGAAAAGAGGACAAGTTATTGAAGAAGTTATAGTTATTTCTAAATTGCAAAAGCAAGCCGTTAAAGTTGGAAAATCACCAATCAAGGCTTTGGATTTACCACAAGCTACTGCAGTAATCGACAGAGCAACAATAGATCAACAACAAGTATTACGTTTGTCTGATGCTATAAAAAACGCAAATGGAATTTATGTTTCTGGAAATAGTACGGCCTCAGGAAACAACCAAGAAGAATTCGGTTCAAGAGGATTTACATTTGGAGGTGGAAATACATTTAAAAATGGCGTTAGATTTAATGGTTCTTTACTTCCCGAATCGGCTTCATTAGAAAGTATTGAAATTTTAAAAGGTAGTTCTGCCTTATTGTTTGGAAATGTCTCGCCAGGAGGAATTTTAAATTTATTAACTAAAAAACCTAAGTTTCAACAAGGTGGTGAAGTAAGTTTTAGAGCATCAGAATACGATTTTTTTAAACCTACAATTGATGTTTACGGAAGTGTGAATGAGAGTAACACAGCAGCTTACCGAGTTATTACAAGTTACGAAAAAGGAAATAGTTTTAGAGATGTTGTAAATAGTGAACGTTTTTATATTAATCCGTCTTTTTTATTCAATTTATCAAACAAAACTACTTTATTAGTTGAAGGTGATTACTTAAAAGACTCTAGAACTCCAGATTTTGGTATTACAACAATAGATTATAAAATAGTTAATTTGCCAAGAAATACGTTTTTAAATTTCGATTGGGCAAAATTTAATAGTAAACAAGAAAGTTTGACTTCTACATTAACGCATCAAATAAATAGTGCTTGGCAAGTAAAAGGGATTTTATCTTATCAAGGATATGATACTCATTTATTATCGAGTTTACGACCAAACAGTACAAATTTGGTTGCTGCAAATGGTGATTGGACTCGTGGTGTGCAACAAGTACAAACAAGTCAGGATTATGCGTTGGCAGAAATTGATTTAACTGGTAATTTTAATACAGGAAATATTAAACACACGTTACTTTTAGGTGCAGATGCGGATAGAAGTAGTACTAATACTTTAAATTATAAAAACATAACAAACTACGATAGAATTAATATTTTTAACCCTACAGTAGCTGTTAAAAACACAACTTATGTAAATACAATTGTGCCAGTAATGGATAAAAACACAACTGCCGATGCTCAAATTAAACGTGCCGGTTTTTATGTGCAAGATTTAGTAGAATTAAAAAGTAACTTAAAAGTTTTAGCCGGTTTACGTTATAGTTATTTAGAAAATATCACAAATACTTTTACACACACTTCTGGCACTGTTTCACCTTCTTCTACAAATGATAATGTAATTTCATCTAAATTAGGAATTGTGTTTCAGCCAACAAAAACAAACTCAATTTTTGCAAGTTATTCTGATTCATTTGTATTAAACACAGGTACGGATAAGTTTCTAAACGCTTTACCAACTTCAACGATTAATCAGTATGAAGTAGGTGTGAAAAACGAATTGCTTAAAGGTCATTTATCGGCAAATGTTACTGGTTATGTTATCGATTATAGCAATTTAGCACAAACTGACTTTTCTAATGGCAATACAAATACTAACATTAAAGAACTAGCAGGTTCATACACAAGTAAAGGTGTAGAATTAGATGTTACAGCCAATTTAAATAACTTTAAACTGATAGCTGGTTATAGTTTTAACGAAACGAAATACACAAAAAGTAATATATATAATAAAGGCACACAACTACGTTTTACTCCAAAAAACACTGCTAATACAAGTGTATTTTATACTTTTGCTAACACAAAATTAAAAGGTTTAGAATTAGGAATCATCTCTTCTTACTTTGGTAAAATTTATGGGGGAAGATTAAAACCAAATAATGCAAGTACTACAGCAGAATTAGCAAGAAAACCAATTCCAGTTGATGGGTTTTTACAATTTGATGCATCTGTTGGATACACAATAAAAGATTTCTCAATTAGAGCAAAGTTATCAAATATAGGAAATGTTACTAGTTATTATGTTTACGATGACAATACGGTTACTCCAATTGCACCAAGAATGATTTCATCTTCGATATCTTATAAATTCTAATTAAGAACAAAGACATGAAATTAAACAGAAGAAATATCCACAGAGATTTAGGTTATTTTTACATAGGATTAATCATTTCATTTGCCTTTTCTGGTATTTTAATGAATCACAGAGAATACTGGCATCCAGAAAAATATACGACTGAAACTAAAAATATTACGGTAAAACTTCCAGAAGAAAGTCAGATTACTGAAGAATACGCCGAAAAATTAGGAAAAGAGTTAGGTATTGATGATAAAATGCGTCGTCATGGGGTGAAAAAAGGAATATTTAAAATTTCTTTTGAAAAGCACGATGTTGAAATTGATATGGAAACAGGTAAAGGAGAAATTGTTACTTTCAATAAAACTCCAATTATTAGCCAAACCATGAAACTGCATAAAAGCACGTCTAATTGGTGGATTTATTATTCAGATATTTTCGGAATTTCATTAATTACGATTGCTATTACAGGTGCAATAATGATTACTCATGGTAAAAATACTTTTGCTCGCAGAGGTTGGAAATTAGCTGTAGCCGGAGTTATTATTCCGCTGTTAGTTTTAATTTTAATTGGGTAAAATTAGAATGTTAGTTATATGTAAAAATCCGTTTCAATTTATTTTGAAACGGATTTTTTTAAACTAACCCTAACGTAACCCTATTTAATTGTGATTTATTTTTAGCTATGATATGTAAATAAAACCAATGTTATATGTTTTAAAAAGACTTTTAATAATTTACTAATATCTTCTCAATTTTTATTTTGATGTTTTAATAAAGGAAATTTTACCTGATTGGAATCAAATTTGATCGTATTATTTTGTTCTGCCAATGTATTTTTTTTAAAATCTTGATAATTGGCAACATACTTTTCAAATCTTTGCGTTAAATTGCTATTGTTTTCTACACTTTTTATAGCAATTTTTGAATTCTTTTCTAGTTCAATATGTTTATTGTCAATAGCTTTCCAATTCTTTAACACTTCGATGGTAGCCATTTTTTGAACCGAATCAATATATAATTTATACTTATCAAGTGTAACTTCAGCCTTTTTTTCTTCTGTATCTTTACAGCTTACCAAAATAACTGTAGTGATCACTATACTAAATAGCACTTTTATCTTTTTCATAATATATTGATTTTGTAATCTTTATAGTTTAAAACCATAAGCGATTCGCAATCCAACTTGGCCTAATCCATTTTTTACTTCATTGTTTTGTATAGATGGAAAATCTGAGAAATGCTCGTATTTAACACTAATATCAAAATCGCCGGCTATATATCCAATACTTGGACTTAGTAACAACGATGTTTTATCGTATCCATTGGTTACTGCAAAGGCTGCACCGGCTTCTCCCATAAGATATAACGATTCTTTAAAAACGAAGGCTTTAAAACCTGCTTTTACTGGAATGTAGCCCAAATCATTATCGTCTCCTTTCACAAAGAAATTACTAAAACCTGAAGTAAGTGTAAAGGAATAGATTTTGTTTAAATCATACTGAAGTCGGGCATCCGCTCCTAAATTAAAGTCATACGGATCCTGAATCGGTAATCCAGCTTGAATGCCGATTCCTAATTTGAAACCACTGTCATAACTTTCTGATTTTTTCTCTTGTGCGAATGTTATGAAACAACCTAAAAGGGTTATAATGAAAACTATTTTTTGACTTATTTTTTTTATGCTATACATGTTTTTTGAAATTAATTAGTATTATTTTTTTAGCATTTCCGATCTAATAAAAATTATATTAAATCGGAAAATTGCTTTTGATAGTTTTGGGATGAAGGGTAAAATGTAAACTTATTTTTTGTTCAATTGATTAAGTGTTTTTTTAACTTTAATGAAAGTACAATCAATATAAAATACACTTTTTGTTATTTGAAATGATGATACTTAGAGCGCTCTTCCTTTAATAAGTCGTAATAAAATGGCAATTACAGCTAGTACTAATAAAAGATGTATTAAATTTCCCGCGCTATACATAAAGAAGCCTAGTGCCCATAGAATTACAAAGATAACAGCTATGGTGTAAAGTAAATTTTGCATGAGACTTACTTTAAAACTTTATAGCAGCATAAATACTTAAAGAACTATTTTTAGCATCTGGAAAAGTATAAGTAGATCCTAAATACGAACGTTCTTTACCGATAGTTTGTAAACCGTAATTGTAACGAATTCCTAAACCAAAATTATCTACATCAAAGCCAATTCCACCTGCTAAACCATAATCGAATTTATTTAAATCATCTCGATTTACTTGATCTTCAAAATTGATATTTCCATTTGCATCTTCATTCGTAATTTTAGAACTCACTAAAAAGGCTGCGTAAGGTCCACCGTGAATATTTAAATTTTTTGTTAGATTAATTTTCAATAAAAGTGGAATTTCTACATAACTTAAATTGAATTTTGCCGTTCCTTGGAAAAGCGCATTATTATATTGTAATTCCGCACCTTTTGTACTGAAATTTACTTCAGGTTGTAAAGCTACTCCTGGCGCTAATGGCGCTTGAGCAAAAATACCAAGGTTAAATCCGGTTAATACATTATTATCATCCACATCATCAGAATATAAGTTGGAAAAATTTACTCCACCTCGAATACCAAATCCTCCGTTGTCTGTAGATTTTGAATCAGTTTGAGCTTGTATATTTTGAATTCCTAAAACAACAGCTACTAAGGCTAAAAATTGAAATGACTTTTTCATATAGTTTGATTTAAAGATTAATATTTAAGATTTTGAATTATTTTACTAAAGTGGTTTGTTCAAAAGATTCTATTATTTTGAAACTTATAATTGTTCCTACCGCCATTTGTTTGATTGATTTTTTAGCTAATCTTCTAGAAGTTGTTGAACCACTTGCCGTTCCGTTTGCTGTAGTAACTTCCCAAAAATAAACTCTTGGCTTAGGTTTTGCAATTTCGGTATTCACTTCTGAAGCTTTTACTATAGGAGTTACTTTTTCAAAAGCATTTCCAAATGTGAATGCGAATACGAATGCTGAGGTTAAAATAAACTGTTTCATAATATTGTTTTTTAAATTAATTACTAATTTTTGACTTTACAAAGATGCCTTTGAAGATGTACTTTTCTGTTACATCATTTTTACAATTTCTTACAGAATTAAAGGATAATAGTTGTACTTTAAATGCTGTTTTATAATCGTTTGTAAACTACAACACAAAGTTGCCACTTTAACTTCAAAATGG
Organism: uncultured Flavobacterium sp.; assembly: GCA_964621245.1. Taxonomy (GTDB): domain Bacteria; phylum Bacteroidota; class Bacteroidia; order Flavobacteriales; family Flavobacteriaceae; genus Flavobacterium. The sequence goes on along the minus strand of CAZULO010000040.1, from coordinate 5,521 downwards.
TGTTATATGATTTTATAAACCTGTTATATAATTCCAATACTTACAATATGACACAAAAAAAACTCCCAATTCTGGGAGTTTAAGATCTATTTTTTTACTTTATGATAGTATATCTGTTGGATGAATAGGGAAAAACAGCGTAAAAATTGCTCCTTTATTTTGAGTGCCTTCTGCAAAAATAAATCCTTTATGATTGTCTATTATTTTTTTACAAATGGATAAACCAATTCCAGTACCCGAATAGGCTTCTCTATTGTGTAAACGATTGAAGAGCACAAATATTTTTTCGGCATATTCATTATCGAAACCTATACCGTTATCTTCAAAAGTAATCTTATAATATTTAGTTTTATCTTTTTTGTCAATTAGTACTTCATTTTCAGCGGTAACAATTTTATGTTTGATGCTAAGTACTGGCGGTTCATCTTCTTTAGCATATTTTAGCGAATTAGAAATCAAATTAGTAAACAATTGTTGAATTTGAAACGGAATTGCTTGTGTAATAGGTAACGTATCTGAAAGTAAAGTAGCTTTCTTTGATTCTATAATTTGAGTTAAATCTTGTTTGGAGGCTTCTAAAACATCATTGAAATTTGTAGTTTCAAATATTTTCTCTGATTTATTCGTTCTTGAAAATTGTAATAAATCGTCAATTAAACTCCGCATTCTTTCTGACGATTCGTGAATTTTTTGGACATATTGTTGTCCGTTTGCCGATAAAGAAGACAAATCTTTTTCTATTAATCGGGAAATGAAGGTTTGAATTTTTCTTAAAGGTTCTTGTAAATCATGACTAGCAACATAGTTAAAAGCTTGTAATTCTTTATTACTGGCCTCCAATTCTCTATTTCTATCTTCTACAATTTTTTGGGCTTCTACTTGTTCTGTTACATCTGTTGAAGTTCCAATTAAAATGGTATCGCCTGTATTATTTTTGTATGCATTAGCTAAATTCCTAATGATGCGTTGCTCGCCATTCGGTTTGATAATTCGAAAAGTAATAGGTTTTAAATAGCCATTTTCTTTCATTTTAGCAGATTCTTCTTTTACGAACGCTACATCATCGGGATGAATACAATCATAATACATTTGGGAATCTGTAAAAGAAGCTTTGTCTATCCCTAAAAGTTTATATTTATTGTCTGAAAAACGAAAATCATTAGTTGATAAATTGTAAAACCAAGTTCCGTAATTACCCACTATTTCAGCTAAATTATTAGATTCATCATTAAGTTGTAGTAATTCTTTACTTACTCTCATTTCTTCTAAATCTCTATTGATTTTGATAAATGCCAAACTAATAATTGCAATCGTGCTGAATAAAGTTATAAAAATTATTTTTGGAGTAGAATCTGTTAATGAATTACTAGCTAAGTCTTTTTTTACTAATAGTTTACGTTCATTAGCTAGCATTTTATGTATTACTAAAGATATTTTTTCCATGTAAATACGCCCTTCTAATAAGTTTGATTTTAATTCATTAGTAGAATAAGAGTTGTGATTTTCTAAGGCATTATCTACAATTTCAAATTTTTTTAATAGTAGCGAATTTAATTCCGTTGCTCGTTTAGTTTGTTCAATATTGTCTTTTGAAAGGATTGAAATTCGTTCTAAGTTAGATATTATTCTGTTTTTTGACGCTGCAATTAATTGAGGTAATTTTTCATTTTTAGTGAGCAAAAAATTTCTTCTTTCAATTTCAAGATTTTTGATGTTATTAAACAAATCTTCAATTTCGATGGAAACTTTATAGGTGTGTTCCACAGCGTCCGTAGATACATTAATAGATTCTACATGACGGTAGGTTAAAGCCGACACAAATAACATTAAAAAAATCGCCAAGACAAAAACGATTCGGATAAATAATGGCGATTTATGTATTTTGAAAAGACTCATTTTATAATCGTAATAAAAAATTATCTTTATTTAAACCGGATGTATGGTATTGCCAATTTAAGGTCACTACTTCCGAAAGCACTTTTTTTAATTGAGCAAAATCATTTGGCTTTTTGATGTAAATATTGGCGCCATTTACAAAAGTTTCCTCTATATGCTCTTCGGAGGAAGAAGTAGAGTAGATCGCAATTGCAATATCTTTAAAACGTTCATTTTGTTTAATTTCGAGTAAGCAGTCGATACCATTTTTTAACGGCATATTTAAATCTAAAAATAAAACTTGTGGTAAAACAGCTGCCTCATCATTTAAGTATACCATCAATTCCAAACCATTTATAAAGGTTTGTACTTTGGTGTTGATTTTTAATTCTTCGAACGCATCGGTGAAAAACATTCTGTCATCTTCATCATCGTCTGCTAAAATGATATGTATGTATTCTTTTTCCATTATAATTTTATGAGTTATTTTTTTCTCTACGTTTAGTTATGATTCTTTGGAATGCTGAGGGCGTTATGCCCGTTGTGTTTTTAAATTGTGTACTTAAATGCGATACGCTAGAATAATTCAGTCGGAAGGCAATTTCGGTTAAGGTTAATTTGTTGTTGAGAATTAATTGTTTTGCAAATTCAATTTTCTGAATAATAACGTAATTTTCTATAGAAGTGAAGGTTACATCTGAAAATAAATTGGCCAAATAATTATAACTATAGTTAAGTTGTTCTACCAAATAGGCAGAAACCTTTACGTTTGGAGTTTCTTCTGAATGTATCATATCATGAATAACATCTTTAATTTTTTGCACCAAAACACTTTTCTGATTTTCTATAATTGTAATTCCAAAACTTGCCAAATTCTGTTGTAAAAGTTCTATTTTGTCTTCCGGAACAGCTTCCAAAAATTCAATTTCTCCAAAAGCAACAATTTGATACGCATAGCCGAATGCACTTAGTTGGTCTTCAAGTATTTTTTTAGTCAATTGCTGGTAATCAAATTTTAAAAAGGCTTTCATAAAGAGGAAATAATTTTTGTTTAAAATGTCGAGTTTTATTTATTTTTCCTGATGGTTTTCCATTTTTTTAATCGCACTCGAGCTCTGCTATCTAGTTGCTGATTTTGTGGTTCACTTAAAAGATACCCGTACGGATGTAAACTTGGAATGGCATCAAAAATAATTTTTAAACTAGCCACTATCGGTAAAGCGATAATCATACCAGAAATGCCCCATAACATAGAAAAAGCCAAAATAGAAACAATGGCTACCAAGGAATTAATATTAAGTTTCGAACCGGTCACTTTTGGAGTGATAAAATTACCTTCTAAAAATTGAATAAAGCTAAAACATGCGATAACTAAGACGGAATAGATATAAGAATCTTTAGTAATTAAGGCAATTAAGGCGGGTAAAAGAGAACCCACAAAAATTCCAATGTATGGAATTAATAGTAAGAAAGATGCCAAAAAGCCGTAAAAAAAAGGATTTTCTATGCCTAAAAGCAATAAAGAAAAACTATTTAAGATACCAACAATTAACATAACGGTTGCCAATCCAATTAAATAATCTTGTTGTACACGGTATAACTTATTAATTATGATTCGAATTTTATAGTCGTTTCCTTTTGAAAAGACTTTAAAGATAAAGGTTTTGAAAAATTTTCGATAATAGATAAAGAAGAACATATAAATCGGAATCAAAAGTGCATCACTTACAAAAGTTCCTGAATTTCCTGCAAAAGTAAGAATGTTTGAAAAATTTTCTTTGAAAGCAGTAGCGAAATTAATATTGTTTCCAAATAATTCGGTTCTATTTATTCCGAAGTTGGTTTCGATGGAAGTGACTATTTCCGCATATATTTGTTCAAATTTTGACACATATAAATCGCTTTTAGCTAAAATATCTGAAATTTGAAAACCAATAAACGTAAAAATCAAAGCAATTGCCACAAACATAACAATAATGGCTAATAAGCAGGAAATAACACGATTGAGTCGGAATTTGTTTTCTAAAAATAGAACCAAAGGAAAAATAGCGACACTTAGAATAATCGCAAATAATAATGGAACTATTAAAGGTTTTAAAACGTAAAGAACAAAAACTAACAAGACTATAAATAGTAGGTTATTAGTTTTATTTGAAAGAGGTTGCGTCTGGTTCATAGTGTAGTTTATGGTACTAAATTACAAAACTAAGAAACATTTTGTATGAAATTTTACAGTATTTTGACAAATTATTATAAAATTTCATTTTTAAATTTTTGATGCTAGTAAACTTAGGCAACTAACAGCTAAAAAAAACCTCGAGAAATTAATTCTCGAGGCTAATTATAGTAAATTGTAAATCGTAAATCGTACTTTGTAATGCTTACTTCTTAACAGGAATGTTTTCCAAAATCTCTAAAACAAATTTCCAATATTTTTGTGCAGAAGAAATACTGGCTCTTTCATCTGGACTATGCGCACCTTTGATCGTTGGTCCAAAAGAAATCATATCCATATCTGGATAATTGGTTCCTAAGATACCACATTCTAATCCTGCGTGACACGCTACTACATGAGGTTTGCTTCCGTTTTGTTTTTCGTAAATCGATTTCAAAACTTCTAAAATTTCTGAGTTCGCATTTGGCGTCCAACCTGGATATGAACCTCCAAAAGTAACTTCGCAACCCATTAATTCATAAGCCGCTCGTAAGCCATTAGCTAAATCAAATTTAGAAGTTTCCACAGAAGAACGTGTTAAGTTATCTACTTGTAATTTTCCGTTTCCAACAGTTACTTTGGCAATATTATTTGAAGTTTCTACTAAATTATCAAAATCGGCACTCATTCGATACACACCATTATGCGCTGCATAAATTGATCGAACCAAATAAAACTGCGCTATTGGCGGCATCACTTTAGTTGGAGTTGTTGCGGATTTTTCAATAACAATTTCTAAATTCGGTTCTGTAGTTTTAAATTCAGCCTTAATTTCGTTAATAATTTCTTGCATATCGAAAGTAAACGCTTCATCATAAATAGGAGCGATGGCTACTTGTGCCACACTTTCTCTCGGAATCGCATTACGTAAACTTCCACCATTTATAGTTGAAATTTGTAAACCAAAATCTTCAAAACCAGTAAATAATAAACGGTTCATAATTTTGTTTGCATTTCCTAAACCTTTGTCGATATCCATTCCTGAATGGCCACCATTTAAGCCTTTTACTGTGATGGTGTAACCTACAGCATCGGCCGGAGTATCTTCTTCATCGTATTCTGCAACCGCTGTTACATCTACACCACCAGCACAACCGATATCAATTTCATCGTCTTCTTCTGTATCTAAATTTAATAAAATTTCACCATCTAATAAGCCACCTTTTAAACCCATGGCGCCTGTCATTCCAGTTTCTTCATCAATAGTAAATAACGCTTCAATAGCTGGATGCGGAATTGTAGTACTTTCTAAAACGGCCATAATTGTAGCCACACCTAAACCGTTGTCAGCCCCTAAAGTAGTCCCTTTAGCACGAACCCAGTCACCATCTACATACATTTCAATTCCTTGTGTGTCAAAATCGAACTCAGTATCGTTATTTTTTTGGTGTACCATATCTAAATGCGATTGCATAACGATGGTTTTACGAT
>CAZULO010000039.1:12247-18505 GCA_964621245.1 uncultured Flavobacterium sp. | reverse complement strand
TCCAGCTTCTTCAAACACCATCACTACAAACACGGCTTTAGTAGGGAGTCCTTTTTGTGTCAGTGCTTCTACAGGAGCAACTGTTTCTGTGCCATTTACTAGTGTAGGGACATTTAATGCTGGAAATGTGTACACTGCGCAACTGTCTAATGCAGCGGGTAGTTTTGCAATACCGGTTTCTATAGGAACAGTCACAAGTACATTAAATACAGATGTTATTTTAGCTACTATTCCTGCAGGAACTGCAGCAGGTACAGGTTATAGAATACGGGTTGTTTCAAGTAATCCAGTAGTTACAGGAAGTGATAATACGGTAAATTTAACAGTCCAAAATGCAGCTGCAATTACCACTCAGCCTTCCACAACAATTCAAAATCTTTGTCAAGGTACTGCAGCAACTTCTTTGTCTGTAACAGCTTCGGGTACCACTTTATCTTATCAATGGTATAGTAATCTTTTAAATTCAAATACTGGCGGAACCGCTGTAGGTACGAATAGCGCATCTTATACTCCAGTTACAACAACAGCTGGAACTTTATATTATTATTGTGTAGTGACTGCAGCTTGTGGCACATCTGTAACAAGTAATGTTTCTGGAGCAGTAAATGTAACTAGTGTGCCAGGTGCTCCAGTAGGAACAATTAATATTTCGGCAAATCCATCTTGTGGTGCGGCTACTTTAACTTATTCTGCACCAAATGCCAACATATATTGGCAAAATACAGCATCAGGAACTTCAACGGCTAACCCAACAACTTCTAATTTTACATCATCTGCAGTTGCAGGTTCATATATCATTTATGTGAGAGAATTAAACGGAACGTGTTGGTCACCAGCTACTGCTTCTGCTTCTTTTACAGTAGTAGTTCCGGTTACTATCACAGTGCAGCCACCAAACAGAGTAATTACTGATGGTAATAATACTACTTTTACAGTTACAGCAACAGGTACCACTCCAACTTATCAGTGGCAAGTGGATACAGGAAGTGGTTTTGTTAATTTAGCAAATGGAGCACCTTACTCTAATGTCACAACGAATACTTTAGGTATTACAGGAGCTCCAATTACATTTAATGGATATTTATATCGATGTATTATTAATGGTGCAGCACCTTGTGGAAGTGTAATTTCTAATTCAGGAAGTTTAACGGTTACCTTAACACCCCCAAATAATCCTACAAACATTGTACCTTGTTATGGAAATAATACATTAGAATTATCTTGGACAGCAGCTACTTCTGGGGTTACACCTGCACCTGATGGCTACATGGTTTTTGCATTTGCAGGAGCAACAATTCCTTCAACTACTTCAGCACTTGCCGGAAATTCAAGTTTATATACAGCTAATTCAGATTTTTCTCTAGCAGCAACAGTTACACCTGCTTTGGGAAAATGTTTATATAAAGGAACAGGAACTTCATTTACTGTTACAGGTTTAACTAATTTATCTAATTATTCTTTTAAAGTTGTAGCATACAGAGGTACAACCGGAACAGCTTGGTCATCAGGAATTAATACAACTGGTTCATGGAGTATACCTACTACAAATATTACAATTGATATTCCAGAAGTTTCTGCTTTAGCTGCTTCAATAGCAAGTGGGCAATCAGCACTAACTTGGACACGTCCGACACCTTTATCTTGTTATGATGAATATTTAGTTGTAGCAAATCAAGGAACGGTTGTATTTACTCCAATTGGCGATGGAACTGCTTACACTGCTAATAATTTATATACAGGATCAAATCAAGTAGTTTACAAAGGTACTGGGGCAGGGATTACAGTATCAGGATTAACAAACGGACTTTCTTATTGCTATAAAGTATTTGTAAGAAGAGGAACTGAATGGAGTGACGGAGTTTCAGTTTGTCAAACACCAAATCTTGTGTATTGTGCTTCTGGTGCCACTTCTAATTTAGATTCTGAAATTGAGAATGTTACTTTGGTAGGTAATTCTACTACTATTTCAAACAATACCACCAATATTTGTACCACTGGTGTAAATAATTATACTGCGATGAGTGCCGATTTACAAGTTGGAGGATCCTATACGGTTGCAGTAGAATTCGGAGATTGCAGTGATGGCACTCAATATGATGGTGCTGGTGGGGTTTGGATTGATTGGAATAATGATGGAGACTTTTTAGATGTAAATGAAACAATTGGAACTGTATTATTGGCAGTTTCTGCAGGAAATGTAATTCAAAACTTTACAATCAATGTTCCTGTAGGACAGTCGATAGGAAATTACAGAATGAGAATTGTTCAAACTGAAAGTGCTACACTTGGGACCTTAAACCCTTGTGGAACTTTTACCTATGGTTCAACAGAAGATTATGCGGTTCAGGTAATTACTGCTTGTATTCCAACTCAGACGGTTAGTTCTTTTACTCCTACATCTGGTCCAGTAGGTACAGAAGTAACTATAACCGGTACTGGATTATTAGGTACAACAGTTACTTTTTCAGGAATCAACGCTTCGATTGTATCTAGTTCGAGCACCCAATTGGTGGTGGTTATCCCTTCTGGTGCCACTACAGGAATAGTTTCTGTTAAAGATAGTCAGCCTTGTGCTATTGATAACTTATATACAATAATTACAAAAGACAACACCTCTTGTGAAGGTACAGCTGCAACTACTGATTTAATTATTTATGATATTCATGACGAACAATCAGGATCTGGAGGATTTATTACGCTTTATAATGGAACAGCTGCTTCGGTAAATCTATCTAATTATAGTATATGGAGAACTAGTACTCACGATGATGGTAATGAAGTTAACTATGCCAATTTAACAGGTTCAATCGCACCAGGTGCTTTAGGGATTTTAAAAGTTTCTGTTGGAAGTTGTGGACCAGCTTCAACAAATGGAACCATCAATGGTGGATTTAATGAAAACGATGGCATTCAATTACGAAATGCTGCGGGTTCTATTATTATAGATGACGTAGATACTTATCCAACCGCTCCAGGTTATTATATGGTACGAAATACAGGAGCTTTGAACGCAAGAGTATCTTATATAGCTGCAGATTGGTCTACAATTCCTTTAGCCGCAGGAGTTTGTTATCCAAGTGCTGGAATTACACCACCAACAGCAGCCACACCACCTTTGGTAACTATGCAACCTAGTTATTTACCTTCTTGTGGCGCTACATCTGCCATTTTAAACACAGTTGGAACTGAAGGTTTTTCTGGAGGACTTCCTTTAGCCTATCAATGGTACGCTGTAGCGCCAGGAAATGCTACTTGGTCACCAGTAGCAGATGGTGGAATTTATAGTGGTGCCACTACTGCTTCTTTAACAATATCAAATACAACTACAGTTATAAATTACCAATATTATTGTCAAATCAGAGAAAATGTAGCGACTTGTTTTACCGCAAGCAACGCAGTTACAATTAAAGACACAAGTGCTTCCACTTGGAATGGGTCTACTTGGATTGGAGGGGTTCCTTCTTTAACTAAGGCTGCTATTATTGATGGTGATTATATCACTGCAACACATGGTAATTTCAGTTGTTGTAGTTTAACTGTTAATGCTACAAGAAGTCTAACAATTTCTGCAAACGGAACGGTTGAGGTACAAAATGGTATTACCAATAATGGAACTTTTACAGTGTTAAATGATGGATCGTTAGTACAAATTAGTGATGCTGGAGTAAATACTGGTGCAATAAGCTATAACAGAAATACAAATATCAGAAGGTTAGATTATGTATATTGGTCTTCTCCGGTTGCTAATTTTGCAAGTAGTGCTATTTCTCCTGCTACGACTTTAGGTTTTCAATATTTATGGACACCAACAATTAGTTCAAATATAAACGGTTTTGGAAATTGGGCATATGCTAACGAAACAATGGTTTTAGGTAAGGGATATGCAGTTAGAGGTCCGAATACTTATGCCTACAATACGTTAGCCAATTATACAGCTACTTTTACAGGAGTACCAAATAATGGAGTAATTACATTACCAATTACAAGAGGAACTTGGAATGGAGGAACCTATTCTACAGGTGTTTCTACTACACTAGGAACAAATGAAGATGATAATTGGAATTTAGTAGGAAATCCGTATCCTTCTGCTATTAGCGCTATTGATTTTTTAACGATCAACCCTAATTTAGATGGCTTTGTAAACATTTGGACACATGGAAATTTACCTGCTACAGCTATTGTTGATCCGTTTTATAATAATTATGTGTATAATTATACAGCTAGTGATTACATTACCTATAATGCATCAGGTGCTTCTAGTGGTCCTGGAGTGTTTAATGGAAGAATTGCTGGAGGTCAAGGGTTTTTTGTTTCTATGTTACCAACCACCGCAAGTACAGCTGAAACAATTACCTTCAATAATTCATTGCGAAGCACTACTTATAATAACGGACAATTCTTTAGAAGTACTAGTGACCATGTAGTTAATGAAGATTTACAAAGAAACAGAATCTGGTTAGATTTAGTTTCACCAGCTGGTTCAAGCAGTAGAACCATGATTGGGTATATCGAAAATGCTACCGATGCTAAAGATCGTTTATTCGATGCTTTTTCAAATCAGAAACTAAATTTCAATATTTTTTCTCTAATTGATTCGGAACCGATGCTAATTCAAGGAAGAAAATTACCTTTTAATGTAGACGATAAAGTTAATTTAGGAATCACTATTCCTCAAGAAGGGATATACAAAATTGGCATAAGTGCAGTGGATGGTTTATTCACGAATTTGAATCAAAATATTTATCTAGAAGATAAATGGTTACATGTAATTTACGATTTACGTGCCGCACCTTATGAATTTAAAGCTGAAAAGGGAACGATTACAGATAGATTTGTAATTCGTTATGCTACTGATGTTGCTTTAGGAAATGAAACTTTTACTTCAAATCATGAGGTAGTTGTAGTTTCAAATCAAGAATTAAGTATATCAACATCACAAGTGAAAATGGATAAAATAACTATTTTTGATGTATTAGGAAGAAAGTTATTTGAGGGGAATAATTTAAGTTCAACCCAATTTATGGTCCCAATAAGTAAAAGAGAAGCTCCTATTCTGATTGAAATTCACTTTGAAGACGGTACGAAAAGTAGTAAAAAAACAATTTTTTAACAATTAAATAAGTATAATATATTGAAAAAGAGGCTTTTTGCCTCTTTTTTTATTGGTTTTTGTTAATTTATTTTTATATTTGGTTCTTAATCCCCTAATTCTATAAAAATGAAAAAAATAATACTTTTTTTGTTTACCTTTTTTTGCGTAACCCTATTTGCCCAAAAAAATGAAAGTTGGAAAATGGTAGACAAAACTAAATTTGATTTTAATGAAGTTTCAAGAAAATCAGATTTACCCACTCAATTTTCCATTTTTGAGTTTGACTATCCGTCTTTCGCTAAACAATTAACAAATGTTCCAAAGCGCGACTATGTTGGTGCGATTTCAGACGTAGTTGTCGCTATTCCTATGCCAGAAGGTAAAATGGCAAGGTATAGAATTTTCGAAGCTTCTTCATTTGATGAGGAATTACAAGCTCGTTTTCCAAATATTCGATCTTTTGCTGGAAATGATGTGGATGACCCTTCTACTGTAATTCGTTTCAGTGTATCAGAAGAAAATGGAATAAGTGCAACCATTCGATCTGTATCAAATCAAACTACTTATATTATTGATCCTTATTCTATGGATTACAAAAATTTTATAGTATATGATAGGGCTAATTCGTCAGGAGCAAAAGGAAAATTCAATTGTTTTACGGAAGATGAGGTGAAGCAATTCGGACCTTCTCAAACCGATAGATCTGGAAATTCTATTTTAAATAATGCCGATGATTCTATTTTAAGACGATTCGATTTGGCACAATCTTGTACAGCAGAATATTCAAATGCTTTTGGTGCCACTTCGGCGGCTCAAGTAAATTTAGTTTTAGCTCAATTTAATGCTACCTTAACTCGTGTAAATGCGATTTACGAACAAGATTTTAATGTAACCATGCAAATCATAAATCAAAGTACCAACGTAATTTATTATGATCCAGCGACAGATCCTTATTCTAATGGAGCAACAGGTGCTGGCGGGGCTTGGAATTTAGAATTACAAAATAATTTAAATGCAAATTTAACAGGAGTTGGAACTACTTTAGCAGCAAATAATGCTGTTTATGATATCGGACACTTATTTGGAGCTTCAGGTGGAGGTGGAAACGCAGGTTGTATCGGTTGCGTATGCGTTAGTCCAACAGCAAATAATCAGAGACAAAAAGG
>CAZULO010000039.1:0-12147 GCA_964621245.1 uncultured Flavobacterium sp. | reverse complement strand
GGATTAACTTACCCTACAACTTTATTGGCAAATACACCAAATGATGGAACACAACTTGTTACTTTACCAAATGTAGCTGCTCCATATTGTAGAATTTTAATTGAGCCAACAGCCAATAATTTCTACGCTATCAATACTCAAAATTTTGCCATAGGATATACTGTAACACAAGTTTGTCAAGATTTCACTAGAACTTTAACAACAGGCAATGTAATTACAACTCAAACACCTTTAGCTTACCAAAATTTTTCAATAAATATTCCATTAAATGCTGTTATTTCAGATGTAAATGTTACCTCTAATATTACTCACGCCAGACGTAATGAGTTAGTTGTAGCTGTTAATAGTCCTGCTGGTACTTTTGTTTCTCTATTTGACCAAGGTGGTTGTGGTAATCCGATCGCTAATTTAAATGGAACGTTTGATTCTAATTCTGCTAATCCAGCAGCTTGTGGCGCTACTAATAATTTTGGTACGATGCGTCCAGTTGGAGATTTAGGAGTATTAAACGGTCAAAACGCAAATGGAACATGGTCGTTTAGAGTAGCCGATATAACAGCTACTAGAGATGGTACATTAAACAGTTTTACCTTTACAATTTGTTATACTCAAATTACACCTACTGCTGGACCTTGTGGAACAGTTACATCAACTTGGAATGGAACAACTTGGTCCAACGGAACACCTACAAGAGATGTAGCTGCTGTTTTTGCTGGCAATTTCAATTCTACTGCCGATTTAGAGGCTTGTTCTGTTACTATAAACACAGGCGCTACAGTAACATTTAATGCTGGTCATACTTTACTTGTAACAGGTGCAGTTACTTCAAATGGAACGGGAAGTTTAATCATAAATAACAACGCCGCTTTACGTCAAATAGATAATTCAGCGGTAAATTCAGGAAATAGTATTGTTAGAAGAAGTTCTTCCACTATGGTGCGTTTAGATTATACAGCTTGGTCTTCACCAGTAGCAAATCAACAATTACAAGCGTTTTCACCTAATACGTTACCGAATCGTTTTTATGAATATTTATTTTCTGGTAACACAACACCAACGGCTTATCAGCCTGTTTCTGCGACTACAAATTTTGTTAAAGGAAAAGGATATATGATTCGTGCTGCTAATAATTGGCCAACGACAGCTACCGTATTTAATGGTCAGTTTACAGGTGTGCCTTTTAATGGTGATGTATCACTTAATGTGGGAAGAGGATTTAATCTTTTTGGAAATCCGTATGCTTCTCCATTAAATGCCGTGAAATTAATGAACGAAAATCCAACCATGATTGGAGCTTTATATTTCTGGAATAACACTGTGGCTGCTTCGGGTGGAGTTTATCCACAAAACAATTATTCCGCATTTACTTTAATGGGAGGAACGGCTTCTGCTTCTGGTGGTAAAGTTCCAAACGGGATTATTCAAGTCGGACAAGGGTTTTTCATGCGTGGATTAGAATTTGGAAGTATTAAGGTTTCTAATACGCATAGGGAAAATGCTGCTGCATCCACACAGTTTTTTAGAACTATTCCAGGCGAAGGTGTAACAGAGAAACACAGAATTTGGTTAAATTTAAATAATCAAACAGAAAGCTATAATCAAATTTTGTTAGGTTATATGGATGGCGCTTCTGCTGGATTTGACTTTGGTATCGATGGAAGAGTTTTTGACGACTCAAAAACCATGTTATACGCTGTAATTGATGATGCAGAATATGTAATTGAAGGTAAAGGTTTACCTTTTTCAAATAAAGATGAAATTGCCCTAGGTCTAAAAGCTACCGCTGCAGGAAATTATTCTATTTCATTAGATAATGTTGAAGGTTTATTTACCAATCAAGATATCTTTGTTAAAGATAATATAACCAATACGGTACACGATATTAAAAAAGGACCGTATCCATTTTACACTGCAGAAGGCGTATTTAATTCTAGATTTAAATTAGTCTTCTCAGCAGCTTTAGCTGTTGATACGCCAATTACTGAGGCCGATGTTGTTGTGTTTTCAGAAAACGATCAAGTGAAAATTAATGCTTCTCAAGATATTACTACGGTTGAAGTGTATGATTTACTTGGAAGAACAGTTTATTCTAAAAATGCAGGAAATGAAAAATCATTGGCTATCCCAGCGTTTAACACTAAAAATCATGCTTTATTTATAAAAATCACTTTAGTAACAGGTCAATCGGTTACTAAAAAAATAATGCATTAATATTAGATTAATTAGATTTGAAATCCCGATGTTGGTACTTTTCCACATCGGGATTTTTTTTACTATTAAAATTTTACCAACAATTTTCAAACTTCAAACGGAATACCTATCTTTGCCGCTTATTTAAAACGAAGAAAATGAGCAAATTATTAATTGTAGGAACAGTAGCATTTGATGCTATTGAAACACCTTTTGGAAAAACAGATAAAATTTTAGGCGGAGCCGCAACGTATATCGGTTTATCTGCGTCTTTTTTTAATGTAGATTCAGCAATTGTATCTGTTGTAGGTGAAGATTTCCCACAAGAACATTTAGATTTATTATCAGAAAGAAACATAAATATCGAAGGAATTGAAATCGTAAAAGGTGGAAAAACATTCTTTTGGAGTGGAAAATACCATAACGATATGAATTCTCGTGATACCTTAGCTACCGAGTTAAACGTATTAGCAGATTTCAACCCAGAAGTTCCGCAAGCCTACAAAGATGCATCAGTAGTCATGTTAGGAAACTTACACCCAATGGTTCAAATTTCTGTATTAGATCAAATGACTACGCAACCAAAATTAGTAGTTTTAGATACGATGAACTTTTGGATGGACTGCGCTTTACCAGAATTGTTAGAAGTAGTAAAACGTGTAGACGTAATTACAATCAACGATGAAGAAGCACGTCAGTTATCTGGAGAATATTCTTTAGTAAAAGCGGCTGCAAAAATCCATACTATGGGTCCAAAATATGTAGTGATTAAAAAAGGAGAACATGGTGCCTTAATTTTCCATAATAAAGATGTGTTTTTCGCGCCAGCATTACCTTTAGAAGAAGTTTTTGATCCAACTGGAGCTGGAGATACTTTCGCAGGTGGATTCTCAGGATACATTGCACAAACGGAAGATACTTCTTTCGAAAGCATGAAAAACGCGATTATTCACGGTTCTAATTTAGCTTCGTTCTGTGTAGAAAAATTCGGAACGGAAAGAATGGTTGATTTAAACAAAGAAGACGTGTACGCACGTTTACAACAATTTAAGTCGTTAACTCAGTTTGACATCAAACTATAAGCACAAAATATGCCTCGAATTTTCGGGGCTTTTTTTATACCATAAAATACATACTTAAACACATGCTGAAATCAATTCAGTATAAACAACACAACAACAACTATGAGCGACGCTATTAAACACGAATGTGGAATTGCCTTACTTAGATTATTAAAACCATTAGAATACTATAAAGAAAAATATGGTACTGCTTTTTACGGAGTAGAAAAAATGTACTTATTAATGGAAAAACAGCACAATCGTGGTCAAGATGGTGCGGGTTTTGCCAGCATCAAATTAGATGTGCAGCCAGGTCAACGCTATATCAGTAGAATTCGTTCTAATCAAGCGCAACCGATTCAGGATATTTTTGGACAAATTAACGCTAGAATTTCTGATGAATTGGCAAGAAATCCATCTTATCAAGATGATGTCGCTTTACAAAAAGAGCATATTCCATATGTAGGCGAATTGTTTTTAGGTCACGTGAGATACGGAACTTTCGGAAAAAATAGTATTGAAAGTGTACACCCTTTTTTACGTCAGAACAATTGGATGCATCGCAATTTATTGGTAGCCGGAAACTTCAACATGACCAATGTTAAAGAATTATTTCAAGATTTAGTCGATGTAGGTCAACATCCAAAACTAATGGCCGATACGGTTACTGTTATGGAAAAAATTGGTCATTTTTTAGATGATGAAATTACCGATTTGTATTTAGATTGCAAAAACGAAGGACTGTCTAAACAAGAAGCGTCTCCTGTTATTGCAGAACGTTTAAATATCGGAAGAATCTTAAGAAGAGCTTCTAAAAATTTTGATGGTGGTTATGCTATGGCTGGACTTTTAGGTCATGGTGACGCTTTTGTGGTCAGAGATCCGAATGGAATCCGCCCAGCGTATTATTATCAAGATGATGAAATTGTAGTAGTAGCTTCCGAACGTCCAGTGATTCAAACCGTATTTAATGTGGCATTTGAAGACGTAAAAGAATTGGAAGCTGGTGACGCCATTATCGTTAAGAAAAACGGGAATGTAATTCTAGAAAATATTAGAGAAGCTGGTCCTAAAAAAGCCTGTTCTTTTGAACGAATTTATTTTTCTCGTGGTAGCGATGCCGAAATTTATAAAGAAAGAAAATTACTTGGAAAATATGTTTTTCCTAGTGTTTTAAAAGAAATTGACAACGACATACATAATTCGGTTTTTTCTTTTATTCCGAACACCGCAGAAACTTCTTTTTATGGTATGGCTGAAGCCGCTCAAAAACACTTAGATGAGCAAAAAGTAAAAGACATTATTGCACAAAGAAATACCTTAGATGAAGAAGGTTTAAATGCGATTTTAGAAGAAAAAGTTCGTACCGAAAAAATCGCAATTAAAGATGTAAAACTTCGTACGTTTATTACTGAAGATAGCAGTCGTGACGAAATGGTAGCACATGTATACGATATTACTTATGGTGTGGTAAAACCAACTGATAATTTGGTTATTATTGATGATAGTATTGTACGAGGTACTACCTTAAAGAAAAGTATTATCAAAATATTAGATCGATTACATCCAAAGAAAATTGTGGTAGTTTCTTCGGCACCACAAATTAGATATCCAGATTGTTACGGAATTGACATGAGTACTTTAGAAGGTTTTATCGCTTTCAGAGCCGCTCTAGAATTATTAAAAGATACCAATCAATATCATATTGTTGAAGAAGTTTACAAAAAATGTAAAGCACAACAAGGTTTAAAAGATACAGAAGTGATCAATCATGTAAAAGCGATTTATGCGCCTTTTACAGACGAGCAACTTTCAGATAAAATGGCAGAAATGTTAACTTCAAAAAGTGTAAAAGCAGAGGTTAAAATTATTTTCCAAAAAGTAGAAGATTTACATAAAGCTTGTCCGAAAAATTTAGGCGATTGGTACTTTACAGGAAACTATCCGACACCAGGTGGAAATAGAGTAGTGAATACGGCATTTATAAATTTTTACGAAGGAAATGGACAACGCGCCTATTAGAAAAGTGTATTTTAACGACTATTCTTACTTTTTAACAATTTTTTATGGTTGTTTAATTTATTTTATTCAATTTTACATCACCAGAAAATTAGTAGGTTAAGTTTTATGGTAGATTTGGGGCAAAAAGGGTGAAACGAAAGTTTCACCTTTTTTATTTTGTAAACTATTATAAAATTACATTTTGTGTTTTTAAGCCACGGATTTCACTAATTAGCACAGATTTTTTCATTTCTAAGTGTAATCCTTTTATCTTTTAATCTGCATCAAAAGAAATTAAAAATTATTATTTAACACCTATTTCTTATTGAATTTATTAAATTAGCCTAAGAATTAAAACTAAATTCCTCAAAATGGAAAACACGCTCCAAAACACCTATAATTTTATTTTTGAAGAGGCATTACTGACGGAGATTTCAGAAGTTTCGAAAATTCATAAATTCAAAGAAGGTGATATTATTATCGATTTTGGTGAACACATTAAAAACATGCCGTTAATTTTAACTGGAGCGATTAAAATTTTACGAGAAGATTTTGATGAAGGCGAACTGCTTTTATATTTTATAGAAAAAGGCGATACCTGTGCGATGTCTATGCAATGTTGTTTAGGAAATGCCAAAAGTGAAATCCGCGCTATAGCTGAAACAGAAGTACAACTGATTTTAATTCCGGTAGCCAAAATGAATGAATGGTTAGGGAAATATGCCACTTGGCGAAATTTCGTATTCAACAGCTACAACAACCGTTTGAAAGAAATGCTAACCACCATCGACCATTTAGCCTTCATGAATATGGACGAAAGATTATTAAATTATCTTTTAGAAAAATCGAAAATCAACCATTCGAACCAAATTCATAACACCCATCAAGAAATTGCTTACGATTTAAATACGTCAAGAGTTGTAATTTCCCGAATTCTAAAAGCCTTAGAAAACAAAGGAAAAATTAAATTGAATAGAGCGTATATTGAGTTACTTTAAGTAAATAGCATAAAATGAAACATAAATTTCTATTATTAATCCTATTTTTAGCGATATCTTCTTTTTCACAAAATTTATGTAAAACAGACATAATGAATGGTGAAAAATTAATTCAAACTAATGAAACTGAAAAATTTTTAAAATATGATTTTTCTGAGTTGTGGTTAAAAACAGATAACAATTTAGTGTATGGAATTCTAGGAGACGATTTTCAAAGAATACAAATAAAGTTGCTTACAATCGAAAAAAATATCAACAATCCAAACGAATATTTTGTTTATGGTAAATCAAGTGTCAAAGAAAATGTTTGCGAATTTGTTGGAAAAATAACGATCCTTAAAATTCAAGAATCTAAAAGAGAACATTTTGGAGTAGATGAGGAATTTAAAAATTCAGGTATAAAAACACAAGGTTTGCTTTCTGCTAAATATGAATTCTTCGAAAACAAATTACAATCGAACTCCGGTTTTTTTACTGGAAATTTACAAACGAAATGGTTTTTAGATAAAGATGATAAAATACAATACGACAATATCAATATTCATGCTGATGGGTATTTCAACAATGCTTTTATAGGAACTTGGAAAATGTATGATTCAAAATTAGAAAAAAAATGCCATTGGGGCGATTATAGAGTTCCAAGTATTGATTGCAGTTTTGATATTGGTGCTGCAGAATTTTCTGTAGCAGAAAAATACTTGAAAAAAGGTTGGTTAGAAAGTATTGAAACTAAAAAAAGAGAAACTATTAAAAATTGGTGGGAATAAAATTTCATCAGTTTGAATAATTATATAGTGCTTTGTTGTAGAAATTGAAAAAATAAATGAACTATTCTAAAGAAATTAATTCAGAAGGTTTTGCAATTATTGAAGCTATTTATTCCGATTCTGAAGTTGAAAAAATCATTTCTGAAATCGAAAAAGTAACGCAGGCTACAACCCGTAATGCTACATTTAGAAAGTCAGATGATTTATTCGCTATTCGCCAATTTCACAAAGAAATTCCAACAACATTGCCTTATATTTTCAATGAAAATTTAATAGAAATAATCAAAACGAACTTTGGCCAAAACTATTTCATTACGAAATCCATTTATTTTGATAAACCTGAAAAATCTAATTGGTTTGTTTCTTATCATCAAGACTTAACTATTTCTGTCGATAAAAAAATTGAAGTTGAACATTTTGAAAATTGGACTGTAAAACAAAATCAGTTTGCTGTACAACCACCAAAAGAAATATTAGAAAATAACTTCACGATCAGAATTCATCTCGACAAAACCACAAAAGACAACGGTGCATTAAAAGTGTTAAATACCTCTCATAAGAAAGGAATTTCTAGAGTGGAAAACATCGATCTAAATGAAGAAATAGAAACTATTTGCGAAGTCCAAAAAGGCGGAATAATGATGATGAAACCATTACTATTTCACGCGTCAAATAAAACAACTAACAACGAAAGAAGAAGAGTTATTCACATCGAATTTAGCAATCAAGAATTACCAAATGAATTAGAATGGAGCGAAAAAGCCTATTTTAATTAAGTTTTCACAACCAAAAAAAATCCCACCTCTGTAACATTTGTTACTTAAAAGTATTTTCTTTCCCATTAAATTTGTGTACTAGGTTTTAATTTCATCAAATTGAAAGAACCTGTTTTATATGGAAATAATTGGTTTTATATTAAGTATTTTAATAGGGATTTCTCTTGGTCTTATTGGCAGTGGAGGCTCTATACTTACGATTCCAATTTTGGTATATGTATTTCATGTTTCGCCAAGTGATGCTACTACCTATTCGCTTTTTGTTGTAGGTGTTTCTGCCTTAGCGGGAAGTATTAAAGGCGCTAAACTCAAATTGCTCGATTATAAAACAGCCTTATATTTTGGTTTACCAAGTGTGATTTCTGTTTTTTACATTCGCAAATTTATAGTGCCGTTATTGCCAAAAGAACTTTTAACTATTTCAAATTTTACTCTTACCACCGACTTACTAATTATGTTAGTATTTTCTATATTAATGATTTTGGCTTCTTTTTCTATGATTCAAAAAAGAAAAATTATAGAAAAAGAAAGCACAGAAGTAAATCACAATAGTTTACTCATTAAAGGTGTTTTTGTTGGAGTTTTAACGGGTTTTGTTGGAGTTGGAGGCGGGTTTTTAATTATTCCTGCTTTATTATTTACGGCAAAACTACCCATGAAAAACGCAGTTGCCACTTCATTAATTATCATTGTTTTTAATTCTCTTATCGGATTTTTAGGAAGTATTACAACTACCAAAATCGAATGGAATTTTTTACTTCTTTTTACTGTATTTGCTGTAATCGGAATTTTTATAGGCATGTATTTAAGTAAAAAAATAGCAAACGAAAAATTAAAACCCCTCTTCGGATGGTTTGTATTACTGACTGGAATTTATATCATCATTAAAGAAGTAACTATTTAACCTCAAATTATGTTAGAACTTATTAAACAACCTTGGCATTGGGCTGTAGCGGGTGTATTAATCGGATTAATCGTCCCAACATTATTACTCATCGGTAATAAAAAACTAGGCGTTTCTTCTTCCATGCGACACCTATGTGCGATTTATAATCCTAAAAACCTCCCTTTTTTTAAATACGAATGGAAAAATGAAATTTGGAATCTTTTCTTTGTGGTCGGAATATTATTAGGAGGTTTCATTGCTTCACAATTTTTAACCAATCCAAACGACATCGTAATGGCTGAAAGCACGAAAGAACTATTAGCAGGATACGGGATTACAGATTTTAGTCAACTTTTGCCTACCCAAATATTTTCCGTTGAAAACGTATTTACACTAAGAGGATTTTTCTTTTTTGTGGTTGGTGGCTTTTTAGTAGGTTTTGGTTCCCGCTATGCTGGTGGTTGCACAAGCGGACATTCTATTATGGGAATAGCTACTTTTCAATTACCCTCATTAATTGCTACTTGCTGCTTTATGATAGGCGGTTTTTTTACTGCAAATGTGTTGTTGCCCCTAATCTTTAAATATATCTAAAATGAAAAACTTAAAATATTTACTAGTTGGAATTTTATTCGGTATCATTTTCGTTAAAGCCGAAATTTTAAGTTGGTTTCGAATACATGAAATGTTTCGTTTGCAATCTTTCTTTATGTATGGAATAATTGGAACTGCAATACTTGTAGCGATGGTATCCATATTTATTATTAAAAAATTCAACATCAAAACTTTTTCAGGCGATACTATTGTTTTCGAAAAAAAAGAAAGCAATAAAGGTCAAATTTATGGCGGCTTACTTTTCGGAATCGGATGGGCCATTACGGGTTCTTGCCCTGGACCAATATATGCACAAATTGGCGCTGGTTTTATAGTGGTCGGAATTGTGTATCTAAGTGCTGTTTTTGGCACTTGGTGTTATGGTTATTTTAAAAACAAATTACCTCATTAATAGTTTAAAGCCGTTCTTAAATCAATTAGAACGGCTTTTTTTTAACTATTTTAAAATCAATTATTCTCTACATCTTACCATCATTTTTCTAACATAGGTTAAACCATCTGTATCTGTAATTCGAACCAGATAAATGCCTTTATATTCCGTTGGTAAATTCATTTTGACTTCATCTAAAGCATTAAAATAGGCTGTCATTACCGTTAAACCTTGTAGGGTTATGATTTCAGCTTTTGTGATTTTTTTGGTGGTAAATTCTTCTCCTTTTTGATGTTGTAATCCCAAAAATGCGACATCATTTACTGGATTTGGATACAAAGTTACCACAACTAAATCAGCTTCTTTTTCTTTAGATTGAATGGTGTTTAAAACCGTATTGGTAACTAAAGGCAAGTATGTATCAAATTGTATCGTAGCTTTGTTCTCAATTTTTGTTTCTGCTGGTATCCCTGAAACTGGTTTTACAACAAAAGTAAAATAGCCTTGACTTTTTGTAGCATCTTCAGTAGTTGAAGGTAAATACACATCATTTAAAATAAATGTAATTTTTTGTCCCACAATTTCTACAGTATGGTTTTCATGACTTGAAGCTACAAGTTTAAAGGAGTTACTATCTAATTCTTTTGGTAATTCATCCACAACAATTACTTTTTGTGCTGGAAAATTCCCAATATTTTCAAATCTAATCGTATAGGTCAATTCTTGGTTAGCCATTATATAACCTTCTTCGCCATATCCCTTTGGAGAAACTAAGATGTCATTTGGATCGATAGCACCATAAACTAAGTATTTTTGAGTGATGCTATTATTGGTTATATCACAATCTGAATTTGCAGAATTGATATCACATTTAAATGTAAGTTCATTCCCAATTTGAACAGACGCAGTATGACTTGTTGTAAAATTAATAGTTTTGTTTTCAAAAGCGTTTAAAGCACTTATTTGCCAAGTATATCTTAAGAAATTTTCTCCGTTTTCTGTAAACGATTCTTGTTGAAAAATAGTTTCACTAGAATTCTGAATACTCACAGTTGAAGGCACAATAAAATTCACCACCGCATTCGAAATTTCATTTCTCGACTGATTGGAAGCGACAATTCTAAACTGATTATTTGTAAATCCTTTTCTAATTGCTGTTCCGCCCATATTTATTTTTAAATCTGCATGGGAACAAATTGTTGAAGCAGCAATTGAAATGGTATCAGTACTACTATAATTTACTAGATTATAATTTATTGCAGTAGTACTTTCTTGTAAACC
Source organism: uncultured Flavobacterium sp. (assembly GCA_964621245.1). Lineage (GTDB taxonomy): Bacteria > Bacteroidota > Bacteroidia > Flavobacteriales > Flavobacteriaceae > Flavobacterium. The sequence goes on along the minus strand of CAZULO010000039.1, from coordinate 1,202 downwards.
ATTTTCTGCTAAAACTTTAATTTGAGCCGTATTTTGATCCGTGTAAAATGTAAAAACACCTGAATTGTTTGAAAATACTTTTGATCCTGTTGTCTCGATTTTAAGTGCTGCTCTTGAAATGATTGGCTCTTCTATTTGTTTTTGTCCATCAGAATTCACATCAAAATAAACAACTCCTGTAACTTTTGTTTGTTGCGGTTCTGTAATTTGAAGAATTTGATTTGCCGTTACATTTGTTAATGTCTGAATAATTCCACTAGGCCATGTTACGATTAAAGTATCAATAACAGCTATGTTTTTTAAACCAAAATGTTGTGTATAACTACTTTGTCCTCCAAAACCACTTTGACTATTAATTTCTCTAAATTGATTACTATCCGTTGTAGAAACTTTTATTTTAGCACCAATAGCAGATCCATTACTTACAGTTGCAATCAAATTAACTTGTAACCAATTATTCGTATTTCCATTGTTTTTAAAAATATAATTTTTTTGATTCGAATGCGTAGCTACGGCTAAATCTAAATCGCCATCATGATCAAAATCAGACCAAGAATGTCCAAATGACAATCCGAAATTATACGTAATGGCTTCTTCTCTGTTTTCTGAAAAATTTCCAGCACCATCATTTAGATATAAAAATTTTCTAATTCTATCGTTGGTTACAAATAAATCTAAATCACCATCATTATCAATATCTGCAAAACTACAACCATGAGAACTTGCGCCTTGATTGATAACTGAATTCGTAATTTTTTCAAAAGTTCCATCTCCTAAATTTTTATAGAAAAAATTAGTGGAGCTGTTTGAATTAGTTACAAACAAATCTAAATCACCATCATTATCCACATCTCCCCAGCAACTTCCCACAGATTTTCCACCTTCTTGATTTATGATAATATTTGATTTTGAAAAGGTGCCATTGCCATCATTGTGAAATAATGAATTTTTATTTCCAGATCCGTTAGGTACAAATAAATCTAAAAATCCATCTTGATCATAATCCGCCCAAGTTGGACCTAAAGAAGAATTGGCTTCTAAAGGAATAACTTCTGAAACTACTTTTGAAAAATTTCCATCTGAAGAATTTTTGTGCAATTCATTATATTTTGTTGGGAAATAATTACACATAAATACATCTACTTTGTTGTCATTGTCATAATCTGCAAAAGCACCACCATGGTAATACGAAATATCTTGGG
>CAZULO010000038.1:0-19035 GCA_964621245.1 uncultured Flavobacterium sp. | reverse complement strand
GCAGCAGCTAAACCATCTGTAGAATCGAGATTTTTAGGTAATGTTTTTAGACCTAATAATTGTTGCAACATTTTCGCAACTTGTTCTTTACTAGCGTTTCCGTTTCCAGTAATGGCCATTTTTATTTTCTTGGGTTCGTATTCGGTAATTGGAATTTCTCTCGACAAACCTGCTGCCATCGCTACACCTTGTGCTCTACCTAATTTCAACATCGATTGTACGTTTTTACCGAAAAAAGGTGCTTCAATGGCAATTTCATCTGGATGATAGGTGTCAATTAACTCGATGGTGCGTTCGAAAATACGTTTCAACTTCATGTAATGATCGTCCATTTTATTGAGTTGTAATTCGTTTAACTGAATAAACTCCATTTTTTTATTCACGACACGAATAAGTCCGAACCCCATAATAGTAGTTCCAGGATCGATGCCGAGTATGATGCGTTCGTTAGCCAAAATTTTTGTTTCAGGTTTAAGGTTTCAAGTTCAAAGTTTTGTTTCTTTGCAAAATGATTTCAAACAAAACTAAACAATATCTCACACTTATAATAAAACTAGTCATTGTTTTTGGTGCCTTTTATTTTATTTATGACAAATTAACACACGACAACAAACTCAGTTGGAAGCAATTTTCAGACATTTTACAGCATAAATTTACTATTTCTTGGATACTTTTCATGCTTTCTTTTAGTATTTTGAATCGTTTTTTAGAGATTTTGAAGTGGAAAAATTTAGTTTTAGTGATTGAGAAAATCTCTTTATACACGGCAACCAAACAAGTTTTAGCTGGTGTTACTGCAGGTTTATTTACACCCAACGGAATTGGCGAATATGCTGGAAAAGCACTTTATTTTCCAAAATCAGAAACTAAACGCGTGTTATTTTTAAATCTAATTTGCAACGGCATTCAAATGGTGTTGACCATTATTTTCGGATTACTTGGATTATTATATTTAGGTTATACGTTGTACTTTTTTATCTTACTTGGAATTGGTTTTTTAATAATTACTTTTTTACTTTTAACGAAGAATGCCAATATTAAAGGCTATTCTATTGCTTTACTTTTAGATAAAATTGCAGAAATTCCGAAAAAAATTCACCAAAAAAACATACTGTTAGCTATTGCCAGATATTTGACTTTTTCGCATCAATATTACTTTTTGTTTTTGGTTTTTGGTGTAGATGTTAACTATCTTACTTTGATGGCAACTATTACTGCTGTTTATTTTATTGCTAGCTCCTTACCTTCTTTTCAGTTTTTAGATTTTGTTGTGAAAGGCGGCGTGGCCATTTGGTTTTTCGACAAATTAAACATTGACGAATATATTGTTTTATTTATTAGTACTTTTATGTGGTTATTTAATGTGGTACTTCCTGTTGTAATTGGGAGTTATTTTGTCTTAATTTATAAGTCGAAAGAAACTGCCACGAAGACACAAAACCACTAAGTTTTTATGATTTTCATTGCTTTAATATTATTCATTTATGCGGCTTTGATTACGCAATTGGCTTTTGGTATTGCGAAAATGAATAAGCAAAATACAATAAAATCTTCTTCACCAAAAAATACTTTTTCAATAATTGTTCCTTTCCGAAATGAAGCTGAAAACTTGCCTTTTCTTTTAGAGTCGATAGAGAAATTGAAGTATCCGAAAGAACTATTTGAAGTCATTTTAGTAGATGATGAATCGGATGATAGCTGGAAGTTGGAAGATGGAAGATGGAAGATAGAAGTTCTAGTAATTCCAAACCATAGAAAAAGCAATTCTCCGAAAAAAGATGCGATTGAAACCGCGATACAACATGCCAAAAACAATTGGATTATAACAACTGATGCCGATTGTGAAGTACCAGAAAATTGGCTGCAAGTTTTTGATGCAAAAATTCAAGATACGAAAGCTCGAATGTGTGTGGGTGCTGTTGGATATGCGTCTGAAAAGGGCTTTTTACACGATTTTCAAAACAATGATTTTTTGAGTTTACAAGGTGTGACTGCTGGAAGTTTCGGAATTGAAAAACCTTTTATGTGTAATGGTGCGAATTTCGGGTATGAGAAGACTTTTTTCCAATCGTTAAACGGATTTGAAGGCAACAATAATTTAGCCAGTGGTGATGATGTTTTTTTATTGCAAAAAGCTTTGCAATTGGCACCTGAGAAAATAACTTATTTAGGCAATTTGAATATCGTTTTTACAAAAAGTTGTACTAATTGGAAAGCATTAGTTCATCAAAGAGTGCGATGGGCGAGTAAAACCTCAGCATATAATAATTGGTATCCGAAAATTTTAGGATTTATAGTCTTTTTGACCAATTTAAGTGGATTGCTTTTGTTACTTGCACCTTTTTACAAAATAGGAATATGGCAACTAACCATTTATTTTTGGATATTAAAATTCGGAATTGACTTTCTGTTTTTGAAATTTAGTTCCTCTTACTTTAGATTGCCATTTGGCAACTTTCTTAGCAGTTTCATTCTTTATCCTTTTTTTACGTTTATAGTGGTTTTGAAATCAGTATTCGGGAAATTTGTTTGGAAAGAAAGGCGTTTTTAGCCCTGATAGTAGCGGCATCCTTTTGTTTTTGTGACCCGTAAAAGGGAACAAAAAGAAAAGATATAGCGGATAGCAGGATTAGCTTCGGAAAAACTACTTCTTTTGTAAAACTACTGGGATTTCAAACGTCGAATTAACTGGGACGCCTCTTTTTATAGCCGGATTGATTTTTGGAAAATCGGTTAATCTTAATTGAAAAAGACTATCTAATTGCGGTTTATTATAAGCAATAGAATCTGAAATTATTGGTTCGAAGTTTAAATTAGAATTTGATGAAATGGTCACTTTTACCTGTATGGAATCTAATTGCGGGAACAATTTAGCGATGCTATCATCTTTCAATTTAGAATGCAATTGAAAAGACAAGGTTTCAAAAAAACAACTTTGCTGATTGGCTTCCTCATTTAATGAGTCGCATTCCGCAAAAGAAGGATATTCATCTACTTGATCCCAATTGATTTTTTTGAGTTCTTGTTCTAACAAAACTTTTTCATTGGGTACCTTTTTCTCTAAAAACTGGCACGATTGTAGTGAGATTAGTAGCGATAAAATAATTACCTTGTTCATTTATTTTTTTACTTTTAGGAATTCAAAATTACACTTTTATGGAATATATAATATTAATTTTAGCATTTTGTTTACTAGTTGGTGGCCTTATAGGAAGTATTTTACCTGGTTTACCTGGTTTACCTTTGTCGTGGTTGGGATTATTATGTATTTATTTCACCCCAGGAATGACATTTAACTATTGGCTTTTAGGAATTACATTGCTTCTTACACTACTTTTAAGTGTTTTAGATTACTTAATCCCGGCGAAAGGCACAAAAATGTTTGGAGGCAGTAATTATGGCATTTGGGGAACCAATATTGGTTTAGTAGTGGGCTTATTTGTACCGATTCCTTTTGCCTTTTTAATTTGTCCGTTTGTAGGTGCGTTTGTAGGCGAATTAATTTATAACTCTAAAGACCATCAAAGAGCTTTAAAAGCTGCATTTGGCTCGTTTTTAGGTTTTTTAGCAAGCACTTTTATGAAACTATTTTATGGCTTTATTTTATTCGGTATTTTCGTTTGGATACTTTTTCAGAACCACAACATCTGGCTGTAGCGCCATCAAAAATGGAATAGAATTAAAAACATATCTTGTTAGGGGATTCATTCTGAAATAGGAAAAATCCTAAAACAAAAAAAGCATTCTGAAAAATCAGAATGCTTTTTAAATTGATGCGGTCTGGACGGGACTCGAACCCGCGACCCCCTGCGTGACAGGCAGGTATTCTAACCAACTGAACTACCAAACCGTTGCTGTAATGCGAGTGCAAATATAGAACAGTTTTTTCTTAATTACAACCAATTTAGTAAAATATTTATGTATGATAATGGATTCAAAAAGCAAATTTTAGGATTTCACAAAACATAGAACTTCAAACTCTCAAGCAACTTCTTGCTACTGAATACCTTCCTTTAAACTTAGAAAAAATTTGAAATAAAACGTTCAGGAAAAAAATAAGTTTATTAAAGAAAAAAAAATCAATTAATTCTTAGATTCAGAATTAAAACAACCTATTTAGTAGGTCTGGCTAGCTCAATTAAAAAACGAAAACGTATAAAATCAAAAAAGCTCTACCAAGTCTGGAGAGCTTTTCATTGGTCTAACTACTAAACCTTTGTCCAATTTCTTGGACTAAACAACACAACTACCTTCGTCTTGAAACCTCAAGATATTTGGGCAAAAAAGCACTTCATTGCTGAAGTGCTTCCCAAATTTTGCGGTCTGGACGGGACTCGAACCCGCGACCCCCTGCGTGACAGGCAGGTATTCTAACCAACTGAACTACCAAACCGTTGCTGTAATGCGAGTGCAAATATAGAACAGTTTTTTATATCTGCAAATGTTTTTACAAAAAAAATTAAAAAAATTTACTACTTCTTATCCAAACTTCTGTTTTTCAGTTAAATACGTTGTGATAATTTTTTCAAATTTTTCATCAACAGAAACTGGAACATACTTAATTTTGTATGACGAACAGGTATTAGAAATATTTTCGAAATAGTTTTTAACTACTTTCTCGTACTTTTCTTTCATGTTTTCGGCAAATAAATTGACTTCTTCACCTGTTTCTACATCAATAAACTTGCGCGGTGTGTTGTCGAAATTAAAGTTTAACTCTGTTTTTTTGTCATACACGTGAAACAAAACCACTTTATGTTTGTTGTGTTTTAAATGCTGTAAGGCTTTAAAGAGCTGCTCGTTATCGTCACCAATAAACATATCAGTAAACAAAACGATCATGGAACGGCGGTGGACTTTTTCGGCAATTTGATGTAAAAAAGTAATGGTATCTGTCTTTTTGGATTCTTTTGGAAAATTTAAGATGTTTTCAAATTGATTTAAAATCATTCTGTGATGGCGTTCACTTCCTTTTTCAGATGCATAATATTCATACGTGTCCGAATACACAGAAACACCAATAGCGTCACGTTGTTTTTTCAGTAAATTCATTAAAACTGCGGAAGCTAAAACCGAAAATCCAATTTTACTTTCAGAAAACAATTGCTTGTCTTTTAATTTTGGATAATGCATCGATGACGAATTATCAATAATGATATGACAACGCAAATTAGTTTCCTCTTCATACTTTTTGGTATATAATCTGTCGGTTTTGGCAAATAATTTCCAATCGATATGCTTGGTGCTTTCTCCTTGATTATAAATTTTATGTTCGGCAAATTCGGCAGAAAAACCATGAAACGGACTTTTGTGCATACCAGAAATAAAACCTTCGACAATTTGATTGGCCAAAAGTTCTAAATTTTTAAACTGAGCTATTTTTTCAAGTTGCGATTCTAAATTCATACTCAAATATAGGAAAAGATTTTCAGATTTTCAGACATTGAATACTTTCAAAAGATTTTGAAAGCTATATTACATAAAAAAAGGCTCAATTTACATTGAACCTTTCCTTATTATTTCTAACAAACTATTACAACAAAGCGTCAATAGCGTCAGTATATGTTTTCTTTGGCGCTACACCTACTTGTCTTCCAACTACTTCTCCATTTTGGAAAACTAATACAGTTGGAATGTTACGTACGCCGTATTTTGCAGCAAATTCTTGATTCGCATCTACATCTACTTTTCCAACGATAGCTTTTCCATCGTATTCTGTAGCTACTTCATCAATAACGGGCCCAACCATTCTGCATGGTCCACACCAAGCTGCCCAAAAATCTACTACTACTGGTTTATCTGATTTTAATACTACTTCTTCAAAAGTAGCATCTGTGATTGCTAATGCCATATTTTTTTGATTTAATTTCTTAACTTCTTTATTTGATACTGCGAAAGTAGAAAATATATTTAAGGTGTGAAAAAAATTATGATTTCTTTTACCTATTTCCTAATTAGAAAAATCAATTTACAAGTTTTTTAACACCGCTAACAATAAATTACCTTTCAATCTTTTAGAATAATCCGGATTGATATATAAGAATTGAATTTCTCTATTTTCATCTAAAACATAAACTGTTGGAACTGGCAAAAAACCCGGATTTTTACCTTCAGAATACTTCTCTAATTTTGGTTTATCTCGTTTAAAAGCAATCCCTAAAGCTTGAGAAAATTTTCCATCACTATCAGAAAATAATCGATAATTTATTTTGTCTTCTGTGGTGGTTTCCTTTAAAAACTTTGGAGCATCAGGACTAACCGCTACAATTTGATATCCCAATGAAATAATTTGGCTTTCAATTTCTTGCATATCCATTAATTGAGCGTTACAATAGGGACACCAACCGCCTCGATACACAATCAAAACCGTTTTTTTATTGAAAATTTCAGTTGTTGACACTAATTTATCATCAACTGAAATTAAATCTTGTTTCGGGATTTTTTCTCCGATTAATAAAGGAGAAATATCTTCAGCTTTTTCTGCAATTTGAGCAAAACTTATACCTGAAATGGCTAATAAGATAAAAAGTAACTTTTTCATATGGTTTGTTTTTAATTTATAGCAAATTTCAGCCTTTAAGTTGAAACGAAATGTTAGCTAAATAACTTAATTCAATTTAAAATTAATTTGCATTTTTTCTAAGCCTTCTAATAATTCTTTAGAAATGTTGATTTTCAATTTTCGACTTGGCATTTCTAATTTATTCTTAATGATTGTTTCTTCAATTTCTTCCATTTGATTTTCTACTAAAATTTCTGTCGTACCATCTACCTCATCCTCTACTTCTAGTGCATTTTCATCTGACAGCTCTTCATTAATATCAATTTCACGTTTCACAAATCGTTTGACTTTCTCTAATTCTAACACTTCGAAAGTTACGTTGAAATCGCCTTGATGCATCGCAAACAACTCGTTTAATTTGGCAATTAATTGTTCTTTCAACTCTTCTATAGGTAATTGAACCGTTAATTTCTTAGCAAAATCGGGCAATACATCTTGTAAACTTTGCATGTGAGAAAAATTGATTCTTGGCTCCGATTTTTTTCCAGTATCTTTATTGGTCCAACCTTCTTTTACAAAAATCTTAATAAATACAAATTGACTTTGGACTAAGAAATGTCTAAATTTCAAATATTCTTCATTAAAAATTTTGAATTCGAAACTTTCTTCATATCCTTCAATATTGAAAGTCGCCCAACCTTTATTTTGTTGTGTAGTTCTGTGCTGAACATTAGAAACAATACCTCCGAAAGATAAATTTTTCCCCACTAAAGGCTCTAAATTACTTAAGGCTTGAAGCTTGGTGTTACAGAAATATTTCATTTCGAATTTATAATCGTCAAGCGGATGACCGGAAATATAAATACCAACGACTTCTTTTTCCCGAGATAATTTTTCTAAAGTATTCCATTCTTCGCAAGGTGGCACTATTGGCTCTGCAATTTGAACATCAGATGCATCACCAAACAAACTGACTTGAGAGGAATTTTCATTTTCTTGAAATTTAGAACCAAAGCGCATGGCTTTCTCCAAAAACGTAATATTATCACCATCGGAATGGAAATATTGAGCTCGATGTGTGTCGCCAAATTCGTCAAAACCACCTGCTAAAGCTAAGTTTTCAAACGCTTTTTTATTGGCTGCACGTAAATCGATACGTTTGGCTAAATCGAAAATAGATTTATAACGCGCTTCTTTTCTGCATTCCACAATAGTTTTTACAGCATTTTCTCCTACACCTTTAATGGCGCCCATTCCGAAACGAATCGCATTATTATCGTTAACCGTAAATTTATAGAATGATTCATTTACATCCGGACCTAAAACTTCTAAGCCCATCCGTTTACATTCTTCCATAAAAAAGGAAACCGATTTGATATCGTTCATGTTGTTAGAAAGAACTGCCGCCATATATTCTGCCGGATAATGAGCTTTCAAAAAGGCGGTTTGATACGCAATCCAAGCATAACAAGTCGAGTGCGATTTATTAAATGCATAACTTGCAAAGGCTTCCCAGTCCGTCCAAATTTTATCTAATTTTTGTTCGTCATGCCCTTTAGCTTTGGCTTGATCAATAAACTTAGATTTCATTTTGTCTAGTACCTCTTTTTGTTTTTTCCCCATAGCTTTTCGAAGTACATCGGCATCACCTTTAGAAAAACCCGCTAAAGATTGAGACAAAAGCATTACTTGTTCTTGGTAAACAGTAATACCGTAAGTTTCGGCTAAATATTCTTCGCAAGCTGGTAAATCGTAAGTAATCTCTTCTAGTCCATTCTTTCTTCGAACAAAAGAAGGGATATATTCTAATGGACCTGGACGATATAGCGCATTCATTGCAATTAAATCTCCAAAAACCGTTGGTTTTAGATCTTTCAAATACTTTTGCATTCCTGGCGATTCGTATTGAAAAATACCTACTGTTTCTCCACGTTGGAATAATTCATAGGTTTTTTTATCATCGATTGGAAACGTATCTGGATCCAAATCAATATCCCGTTTGTACTTTACCAGTTTTACTGTGTCTTTTATTAGCGTTAAGGTTTTTAACCCTAAGAAGTCCATTTTTAATAAACCGGCACTTTCCGCTACAGCATTATCAAACTGAGTAACATATAAATCGGAATCTTTGGCTAAAGCTACAGGTACGAAATTCGTAATATCATCTGGCGTAATAATCACTCCACAAGCATGAATTCCGGTATTTCGAAGAGAACCTTCTAATATTTTAGCTTGTTGAATGGTTTCACCTGACAATTCTCCTTGATTGGCAATCTCAATTAATTCTTTCACCCGATCAAACTCGTCTGAACGAACCGCTTTCTTAACATCTTCTTCTTTTTCAGATAAAAAACGAGCTAAATTCCATTTTCCAGGCATCATGGCTGGAATTAATTTTGCTATTCTATCTGCTTCGAATAAAGGCAAATCTAATACTCGAGCCGTATCTCTAATCGCTGATTTTGTGGCCATCTTACCATACGTGATAATTTGTGCTACTTGATTAGAACCATATTTTTTTATTACATAATCCATTACTCGACCACGACCTTCATCATCAAAATCAATATCAATATCGGGCATGGATACCCGGTCTGGATTAAGGAAACGTTCGAAAAGCAAATCGTACTTTATGGGGTCGATATTGGTAATTCCTAAACAATATGCCACAGCTGATCCTGCAGCAGAACCTCTTCCAGGTCCAACTGAAACATCCATTTTTCTTGCTTCGGCAATGAAATCTTGAACAATTAAAAAATAACCCGGATAACCCGAATTACTAATCGTTAACAATTCAAAATCTAAACGTTCTCTGATGTCGTCTGTGATAGTTTCATATCTTTTTTTAGCCCCTTCGTAAGTTAAATATTTCAAATAGGCATTTTCCCCACGAACACCTCCATCTACAGCATCTTCGGGAACTTGAAACTCCAATGGAATATCAAATTTTGGCAATAATACATCTCTGGCTAAGGAATAAATTTCAATTTTATCTACTATTTCTTGAATAGTACTAATAGCTTCTGGATGCTGAGGGAATAATTTTTTCATTTCTTCTGTAGATTTGAAATAATATTCCTGATTCGGCAATCCGAAACGATACCCACGACCTCTACCAATTGGTGTAGCTTGTTTTTCACCATCTTTCACACATAATAAAATATCATGTGCATTGGCATCTTCTTTATTGATATAAAAGGTATTATTGGTAGCGACTAATTTTACTTGATGTTTTTTTGCAAATTGAATCAAAGTCTGATTGACTGCTTTTTCATCTTCCTGATTGTGATTCATGATTTCAATATACAGATCGTCACCAAACTGTTCTTTCCACCACAAAAGCGCTTCTTCCGCTTGATGTTCCCCGATATTTAAAATTTTATTTGGAACTTCACCATACAAACTCCCAGTTAAAACAATAATATCTTCTTTGTATTGTTTGATTAATTCTTTATCAATTCTGGGCACATAATAAAATCCATCTGTATATGCTTTTGAAGATAGTTTCGCTAAGTTATGATAGCCTTTTTTATTTTTCGCTAACAAGACTATCTGGTAGCCGTTGTCTTTGGTTGATTTATCTTTATGATTGTTACAGACAAAAAACTCACAACCTACAATTGGTTTCATGATTGTTTCTGTTGGCTGTTCTCCTGCTTCAATTAGAGCAGCATTTTTAGATTCGGCAGCTTTATTGTGATTTAAAATACCACTTACAAACTGAAAAGCACCCATCATGTTTCCAATATCAGTTAAGGCTACCGCTGGCATTTTCTGTTTAGCAGCGTTTTCAATTAATTTCGGAATGGAAATTGTAGATTGCAAGACCGAAAACTGAGAATGGTTGTGCAAATGCGCAAAAGCAACCTCTGAAATATCTTCTAAACTTTCAGGTAAAATTTCAATATCGTCAGGAAGTTGTTGTTGCAACTTTTCTCTTAAGCTGGCCGAAGCTTGTTTTAGATTGACATGCTTTAAACCAATCGGTTTTATATCTAAATTATTAGCTTTAAAAACGGTATAATACTCTTCTGTAACTGGTAATTCGGTGGCATTAAAACTTCCTCTTTTTACCAATTCTAAAAAACAGCGCGTTGTAGCCTCCACATCGGCAGTTGCGTTGTGTGCTTCTGCGAATTTTTCATTAAAAAGGAATTCATGTAGTTCGGTTAATGTTGGTAATTTAAACTTTCCACCACGTCCGCCAGGTAATTTTAATAATAACGCTGTAGTTTCTGTACAAGTATCTAAAACGGGCATTTTAGTTAGGTCGGTTGAAATTCCAAAACGATGAAATTCGCATCCCATAATGTTCACATCAAAACCTACATTTTGTCCAACAATATATTTAGCTTGTGATAAAGCAATATTAAATTTTTCTAAAATTTCACTTAATTTAAAACCTTGTTGTTTGGCTAATTCTGTAGAAATTCCGTGGATTCTTTCTGCATCGAAAGGTATATTGAAGCCGTCTGGTTGAATTAAATAATCTTGATGTTCAATAAGATTTCCTAATTCATCGTGTAACTGCCAAGCAATTTGAATACAACGAGGCCAGTTATTGGTATCGGTTATAGGAGCAGACCAGCTTTTAGGTAAGCCGGTAGTTTCGGTATCGAAAATTAAATACATGTATCTTGGAATTAGTAAAATAAAATCAGTAAAAAGTCAAAATACTTACTAAATTTTATAGGTATCAAAAGTACAATTTATCTTGTTTTAAGACAATTATAGTTATTAACAAAAACAAAAAACCACCTCAAAATGAAGTGGTTAAATATATTTTAAAAAGCTGGAATTATTTTAAAAAGCTGGAATTTTATAGAAATTACCTTTATTGAAATTCACAACATTTCCGTTATCGTCTACCGCGTTAAACATAAAAGTTCCTGTATACTCTTTTCCTTCAATTTTTTCAATTTCTATAACGCCATTGCTTTGTATCAAGTTTAAAACTCCAATACGAGCATTATTACTTCCTCCTGTAAGGGTTACAACATCACCAGGCTTGTATCCTGTTCCTCTACTGGCAATAACCACTTCGGTGATGGAACCTGAAGCGTTTGTTTTAATATTTAAAGTTAATCCATTACCTGAACCACCAGAAGTAGCCACTGTAGTATTATTTTGCGCCGCATAACCACTACCTGCATTCACAATTGGAGTTAATTTATAAACGGCACCTTCTGCTAGAGAAGTATCAAAATATTTAACGCTTAATTCATTATTATAAGAATAAGAAGCACCTATATTCTGATTGATTGTTCCTAAATCATACACACCTACTGTGTTAGGTACTGTAATTGTAACTAACTCGTTATTGGTATAGGCATTTAAAGTTATAGTATTATTTGGATTTAAAGTTACTTTAGAGTCTTTCGCTCTCCAAAACACATTGTCCTTTTCTCCTTGAAAAGCAGGTGAATTGGATTTAATATCGTTTTCACAGGCTACAAATAAGTAGGTAAGAGCCAATATGGAAAGTATTTTTTTCATAGTCTTTTGATTAATATAAAGATACACAAATATATATTTTATTTTGAAACAATCTACATTAGAAAATAAAAAAATCCGTCATAATTTGATTTATGACGGATTTTTTTTAATTATTTTTTAAGTTCACCACTTCTTGTTCTGTTAGCACGCGCCAATTTCCTCTTGGTAAATTCTTTTTGGTTAAGCCTGCAAATACTACACGGTCTAATTTAATTACATTGTATTTTAAGTGTTCAAAAATGTTTCTTACCACTTTTACGTTAGACGTTTTCATTTTTACACCAATTTCACTTTTAGATTCACCTTCTATATAAGTTACTTCTTCTACGTATACTCTATGCCCTTCAATAGTTAATCCGTTTTGAATTTTTTCTAAATCTTCATACTTTAAATTCTTATCTAAAGACACTTGGTAGATTTTGGAAGAACGTTGATTTGGAGTAGTAAATTTTCTAACCATATCTGGATCATTTGTAAACAAAAGTAAACCTGTAGTGGTTTTATCCATTCTACCCACTGGCTCTAATCTTACATTTGATGGAGATTTAATAAGTTGTAATACGTTATTAGCCCCATTATCATTCTTATCTGTAGAAAAATTCTTAGGCTTATTTAAAAGGATATATTCTTTTTTCTCAGGTGTAATGTTCACGCCATCAAAATTAACCACATCTGTTAATTTTACTTTGTGCCCCATTTCTGTTACGACTTCTCCGTTTACTTTTACATTACCACTTTGAATGTAAATATCCGCATCTCTACGACTACAAACTCCTGAATTCGCAACATATTTATTTAATCGGATTTCGTCTTTATCCGATTTGATTTTAACTGGTTTTGGTTTGTCTGTTCTCGCAAATTTATTTGTAGGCTTATTTTCTGAAGAAAAAGATTTTCCTGATTCGTTTTTCTTAAAATCTGGTTTTTTACTTTCTGAAACTTTACCGCTTCTTTTCGCTCCTGACGATTTTCTCATGCTCTTATTTTTTGCAAAGATAGTTAATTTAAGTTAGAAGTACGAAATTAGAATTTAGAAGTCCAATTAAAATGCATTAATTACTTAATTAACAGCAACTTTTGACCGTTTTCAATCACGGTTGGTTTGATGAGCACAATGCAAATTACACCAGCTAAAAGAATAATTTTCAACAAGAAATGCAATTTAATATACTCTACTTTTCCTTCCGATTTCCAAAGTTTCAAAACAAAAATAAGCAGCAAAATGTAGCTAGCGTAAAAGTAAACATCCATATATCCAACATCATAAACATTAATTAGAAAATATACTGGAACTAGCGTGCAAAATAAAAGAAGTGAAATAATTCTTTTTGCAAAATTTTCTCCAAAATTCACAGGAATATTTTGGTAATTATTAGATAAATCGCCTTCAATATTTTCTAAATCTTTAATAATTTCACGAATTAAAATGATTAAAAATAAAAATATGGCATGAGCAAAAATTACTTGATAGAAATTTTTAAAATACAGCAAAATACCAAAAAAAGGCAAAACCGCTAATAATGAAGCTGTTATATTTCCAATAAAAAGCATTTTTTTAAGCTTGTGCGAATAAAACCAAATGATGAAAATATAAACAGAATAAAACAATGCTGCGCGCCAAGAGATAATAAAACCTAATAAAGCTGAAAAGAAATTTAAAGTAAAATAAACCTGAAGTTGGGTTTTTTGACTTACCAATCGATCTAAATAAGATTTTTTTGGACGATTGATAATGTCCTTTTTTGCATCGTAAAAATTATTGATAATGTAACCTCCAGCAATAGCAAAAGTGGACGCAATTACTAAAAGGAACAACCTCCAATCAAGAACTACATCTAACGCTCTTCTTTCTGGAGCCAAGATATAAATGGCTGATAAATATTGTGCAAGTGCAATTACAAACACATTATAACCCCGAACCACAGAAAAAAAACTGAGGATTTTAGTAAAAAATAATTTAGTGTTGCGGCTTAGCATTTTTCTTTTGTTTCAGGTTTCAAGTTTCAAGTTGAAGCAACGCAAACAAAATAACGTTAAACTTGAAACTTTAAACAAAAATTTAAAATTGATAAACCATTTCTAATTTATAATCTTTTAATGATACTTTAGCTTTCTCGTAATCTTGTGTAAAACCTAAAATATAGCCACCGCCACCAGAACCACATAATTTTAAATAGTAATCATTGGTTTCAATTCCGTTTTGCCAAATTTGGTGAAATTGCTCTGGAATCATGGGTTTGAAATTACTTAAAACTACTTTAGATAATTCTTTGGTGTTTTTAAATAACGATTTCATATCGCCTTGAAGGAAATTTTCCACACAAGAATCAGTATATTTTATAAACTGCGATTTTAGCATTTTTCTAAAACCTTGGTCTTTTAAATTTTCCATGAAGATATTTACCATTGGAGCGGTTTCTCCAACAATTCCTGAATCCAATAAGAAAACTGCGCCTTTTCCGGTAGCCGATTGACTAGGAATTCCAGCGGCTTCAATATTATCTTTAGAATTGATCAAAATTGGCAAACTCAAATAACTATTTAACGGGTCTAAACCTGAACTTTTTCCATGAAAGAAAGATTCCATATTAGAAAAAACAGATTTTAATTGTAGTAATTTTTCTCTAGTTAAGTTTTCTAAAACGGTAATTTTATTTGTAGCATATTTATCGTAAATAGCCGCGACTAAAGCACCGCTACTTCCTACTCCGTATCCTTGTGGAATACTAGAATCGAAATACATTCCGCTGTTTACATCGTTTTGTAAAACATCAATATTAAAAGTTACTAAGTTAGGTTGATCCGTTTGCAATTGCTTCAAGTAAGCAACAAACTTCACTAAACTTTGGTTTGATTTTTTGGCTTCTTCAGACGGATTTTCATCTGTCTTTAGTGCGCCATTATAAAAATTATAGGGAATAGAAAGTCCTTTAGAATCTTGAATGATTCCGTATTCTCCGAAAAGTAATATTTTTGAGTAAAAAAGTGGTCCTTTCATATGTTTTATTCTTTTATTTTATTTGGGTTTTGTCTGGTATCAAATACTGAAACAATATAAATTTTATTCTTTTCAATAATAAAAAAAATAGTAGTTTGCTTTGAAACTACACATTTCCTTAATTCTTCAAATTCTGAAATTGGAAACAATTCAGGATTTATCTGAATCAAATCAATATTTTCTTTTAATTTATTTAAGAACTTTTTACTTGTTTTTTCAGACCATTTTGAATTTAAATAATCAACTATAATTCTAATCTCTTTTAAACTTCTGTTTGAGAATTCTAATTTTCTCATTTCCAACCGAATTCTTTTTTTATTTCTTCGTAAGAATGAACTCGTCCGTTTTTTATATCTTCTAAACCTTCATTGATTCCTTCTTTTGCAGAATTTGGTAAATCATCCCACCAATCTTTTTGTTCTTTATGAAAAACTTTCTTAATAGCCTTTATGATTGAAGGATTTTCAGTTTCCAGCAATAATTTCATAAGTTCTAATTTTTCTAATTGAATATCCATTTTTGATAGTCTTTACGTAAAGATATAAAATTATTTTAAATCTTGTGCGCCATTTCCAATTTCATCGCAAATATACTGACCATTTTGACAATAGCCAACTAATTCGTCCTGAATAAATTGCAATACTTTTTCTTTTACCTTTTCTGGATATAAAACGTGCACATTCGCACCCGCATCTAATGTAAAACAAACTGGAGTTTGCGTTTCATTTCTAAACTTCCAAATTGCATTAATAATTTCCAAAGTATTCGGTTTCATCAAAATAAAATACGGCATGGATGTCATCATCATGGCGTGTAAAGTCAGGGCTTCACTTTCTACCAAACTCATAAATTCCGTTACATTTCCTGTTTCTAATAAGGAAACAATTTTTGCGATATTGTCATGCGCTTGTTCAAAACGTTGTTCAGCAAATGGATGATTGTGCATCAAATTATGTCCGACCGTACTTGAAACTTGTTTTTCACCTTTATCGACTAGCAAAATCGTATCCTGAAAATTTTGAAAATCTTCATGCACGGTAGCAAATTCTACGCCAAACAAATCGGAACTTTTTTTTATGGTTTCATTTTTTCCCCAAGCTACCACATTTCCCACAATACTTCTACACGCACTTCCAGAACCTAAACGGGCTAAAAAAGAAGCTTTTGCATAAAAATATTCCTCTGAAATTTCGGGCTGAATGGCTTTTTCTAAACTCATAATATTCATAGCAAGTGCTGCCATTCCTGAAGCTGAAGAAGCTATTCCCGAACTATGTGGAAACGTATTTTGGGTATCAATAGTGAGATGATATTCTTTTAAATACGGACAATAGTTGTAAATTCTTTCCAAAAACTTTTGAATTTTCGGTTTGAAATCTTCTTTAGGTTTTCCTTCAAATAGTAAATCGAACGAAAAATCATCTTTTTCTACTTTCGATACAATCGCAACAGAAGTAATCGTTTTACAATTTTTCAACGTAAAACTTATAGAAGGATTAGCTGGAATTTGATCGCCATTTTCTTTTTTTCCCCAGTATTTCACTAATGCGATATTACTAGGCGCACTCCATGAAAAAGAAGCCGTTTCAATAGAATTATAGTTGGTCAGAATAAAGTCAGAATCAGAATACATAAAATAAATTTTCACAAAGATAGAAAAGGAAGTTGGAAGTCGGAAGTCGGAAGTCGGAAGTTTTGAATATCTTTGAATAAAATTTTCAACATGAAAAAGTATCTTAGAATTTCGTACTGCATCATTATCTGTTTAACAGTTGGTTTTTTTTCTGGTAAAATCACCCAATCTTCTATTACTACTTGGTATCCAACCTTGATAAAACCAATATTTAATCCACCTAATTGGATTTTTGCGCCTGTTTGGACCTTACTTTTTATTTTTATGGGAATTGCTGCAGGTTTAATTTGGAATGAAATTGAAAACAAACCTAAAGAAGCAAAAACGGCCTTGCAATATTTTATTTTACAATTGGGATTGAATGCCTTGTGGTCTTATTTGTTTTTTGGTTTACAAAACATTTTATTAGCCGCAATTGAAATTATTTTATTGCTACTAGTTTTGTTGGAATGTTACAAATTATTTAAGCCCATACAACCGATGGCTGCCAAATTATTTATTCCTTATATTGCTTGGGTTTCCTTCGCCACTTTACTTACTTTTAGCATTTACTACTTAAATAATTTCTAAGAAAAAAACTTAATTATCTGTTTTTTAGCTGTTTAATAAAAAAATTATTATTTTTGAAAGGCAAATTAAAACTTTCAACTATGGAGATTTTTTTACAATACGGATTAACAGCATTATTTTTTGGAATTATAGGTTACTTCTTCGGCAAAATAGCATCGGATAGTGCGAATAAAATGGAAAGAGAAAAGTGGCAACTAGAATTAGAGCAATGCTTGCAACAAAACAAAGTATCACAAAATGAAATTTCGCAACTTAAAGCGAACAAATCAGTTACAGCAAGTAATTTCGTATCAGCCACAAACAGCAGTCAATTAAACATTCCATATGATGCCAAAGTAGTGAAAGCTATTTTCGGAAAATCGTACCCTCAAGACGATTTAAAAATTGTGGAAGGTATTGGACCAAAAATTGAAGAATTATTTAAAACTTCGGGCATTTTAACTTGGAAAGCTTTGGGCGAAACTTCTGTAGATCGCTTACGAGAAATATTAAGTAAAGCGGGTGATCGTTTTCAAATGCATGATCCAGGAACTTGGTCCAAACAATCTAAATTAGCTTACGAAGGCAAATGGCAAGAACTGAAAGACTGGCAAAGCACTTTAGATGGCGGAAGAGAAGTCTAAATTTGATATAAAATTAAAACCTGAAAAATAAGCTTATGAAATAACTTCAGATTAACAACTTACTTTTCAGGTTTTTAAATCACTTTTATTGTTGATTTTACTGAATATTTTCAGCCACTATAAAACCACTCGTCCAAGCGTTTTGAAAATTAAAACCTCCAGTAATAGCATCAATATTCATCACTTCCCCTGCAAAATATACTTGAGGTAAAATTTTACTTTGCATCGTTTTAAAGTTGATTTCTTTTAAATCAATGCCGCCAGCGGTTACAAATTCTTCTTTAAACGTACTTTTCCCATTGACTTGAAATTCGGCTTGTGTTAATTGATTGGCTAAACTATTAATTTGTTTATTGGTTACCTCAGCCCATTTGTAATCTAAAGCAATTCCGGCAGCCGTTACTATGTTTTCCCATAATCTTTTTGGAAAATCGAAGGGACAAAATTTACCAATTAGCTTTTTGTTATTTTCTTCTTTAATTTCTTTTAATTGTTCGATAGCTTCCTCAAAAGAAACTTCATCTAACCAATTCACCAATAAGGCAAAACAATATTTTTTATCGGATAATTCTCTGGCGCCCCAAGCGGAAAGTCTTAAAATTCCTGGTCCGGAAAGTCCCCAATGTGTAATTAATAAAGGTCCAGAAGAAGCTAATTTAGAATTCTTAATTTTGATGCTAGCTTGTGCTGAAAGTCCCATTAAATCTTTAATTCTTTTATCAGAAATATTAAAAGTAAACAATGAGGGAACAGGTGGTACAATTTCATGACCTAATTGTTGCATCATTTCCCAAATTTTAGGATTACTTCCTGTGGCGACTACGATTTTATCTGCCAAAAAATTATCATGTTGGGTTTCTATTTTCCATTGTTCGGCTGCATTGAAATATAAAGACTGTACACTTTGCGAAGTGAAAACTTGGATTCCTAAACGTTTTACATCTTTTTCAAAACAATCAATTATAGTTTGAGAGGAATCGGTAATTGGAAACATTCTTCCGTCTTCTTCGATTTTCAATTCAACGCCACGTTTTTCGAACCAATCAATTGTGTCACCGGAACAAAATTGGGAAAAAGGACCTTTTAATTCTCTTTCGCCACGTGGATAAAACTTTACTAAATCGTTCGGCACAAAACAGGCGTGTGTAACGTTACAACGCCCACCACCAGAAATCTTAACCTTGGTTAAACATTCTTTTCCTCTTTCGAGAAT
>CAZULO010000037.1:0-19044 GCA_964621245.1 uncultured Flavobacterium sp. | reverse complement strand
ATCGGGATTTTTTTATACGTAAAATTCAACACAATCTTGTCATGCTGTAAGCATCTCAGCAATTACAATAAATTTTTGGAGACCCTTTCAGGGTGACAAACGTTGTGAATAGTTTAAAAGTAAACTAAACACATTATTTTATAAAATCTTTGCGCCTTAAGGTCTTCGTGACAAAAACTGTGTCTTTTAAAAAAAACTATAAAATATTCTTAATAGGCATTCATTTTTACACATTTTACTTAAATTTGACAAAAAATAGAAACCTTGAGAAAATATATATATGTATTAGTTTTGTTGTATTCCTTTTTAGTAGGAAATGCGCAAACTCCATTTGAAACTTCACCACCAGCAAATCCAAATGCGATAAAAATTTTGCATTCAGACTTTATCGATAAAAACCAAATCGAAATTCCCGGTGCCATAGTATTTACGGGTAATGTTCAAGTACAACACAATGGAGTATTGATCAATTGCAACAAAGCCTATCATTACACCGACGAAGACTATATAAAAGCTTTTGGTAATGTACAATTAAACCAAGGTGATACCATTGTAATGAATAGTCGTTATGCGGAATATAATGGTAAAACATTACAAGCCTTCGCTACAGGTAATGTGAATTTACGATCACCAGATTCTAACTTAACTACTGATACCATTCGTTTCAACAGAAAAACTCAGGAAGCGTATTATACAAGCGGAGGAACAATTATTAATAAAGAAAACACCTTAAAAAGTAAGTCCGGAAGATATTATTTGAATAGTAAAAAATATGCTTTTAAAACAGCGGTGACTGTAGTCAACCCGAAAGTTACAATTAAAACGAATAATTTAGATTTTTATGACAATTCTGGTCATGCTTACGTGTACGGACCAAGTACAATTACAAGTAAAGATAATGTAATTAATACCACAAAGGCTTTTTACGATACCCAAAATGACGTTGGAAAGCTTTTAGATAAATCGAATATTGTATATAACAATCGGAAAGTGGAAGGTGATATTATCAATTATGACCGGAAGAAAAATTTTGCTAAAGCAACTAATAACGTTAGGATTACAGATACGATTAATAATATGATAGCTACTGGACATTATGCTGAAATTTTCAGAAATATTGGTGGTACGAAAAAAGATTCAATGTTTATTACCAAAAAAGCATTAATAAAAACATTGGTAGACAAAGACACCATGTATTTACACGGAAAAAAAATATTAGTAACTGGTCCGCAAGAAGATCGAACAATCAGAGCTTTTAATAATGTAAGATTCTTCAAAACTGACTTGAGTGGGAAATGTGATTCGATACATTCCAACAAGCAATCGCAATTGACAAAATTAATCGGAAGACCTGTGATTTGGAATGCCGATAATCAAATGACTGGGGACGAAATTCATTTAGTAGGTAATAACAAAACAGAAAAACTAGACTCTTTAAAAATTCTAAATAATGCTTTTTTAGTTCAAAAAGATACTATTGGTGAAGATAACTTTAACCAAGTAAAAGGACAAGTTTTGTATGGGAAATTTAAAGATAACAAATTATATGAAGTCGATTTAATCAAAAATACCGAAAAAATTTATTTCATGTATAATGACAAAAATGAAATGGTAGGTATTGATAAAGGCGTGTCTAGTAGTATTAACATGCAATTAGAAGACAATAAAATTGTTGAACTAACTGCTTATAAACAAATTTTAAGCGACACGTATCCAGATAAAGAATTTCCAAAAAATGCAAGACGACTCAGAGGTTTTGTTTGGCGAATTGATGAAAAAATAACCTCGCTAGAAAATATTTTCCCTGATGAAGAAAAAGCCTTAGACGAAAAAGTAAAAATTGAAACCAAGAAGAAAGAAAAAGAAGAAAACAAACCCATGGAAGTGATGAAAGAAACTACGGAGTATGGAAAAAAAGAAGCTAAAAAAGTAGCAAGTAAAAAGGCAAAAGTAAAAAAATAGTATTCAGTGTTCAGTTTTGAGTGTTCAGTTATTTTTAATTTCTAAATATAAACCCTTTTAAACTTTTAACCATATAAACTTCTAAACTAAAAATGTTACAAGATTTCTTTACATACCAAGCACAAACCTCTCCTCACCCATTAGCCATGGAAATATCTCATGCTAAAGGCTCGTATATTTATGACACTTCAGGAAATAAATATTTAGATTTTGTAGCAGGAGTTTCGGCTACTAGTTTAGGACATCAAAATGAACGTGTTAACCAGGCCATAAAAGACCAATTAGACAAATATTCTCACGTAATGGTTTATGGCGAATATGCACAACATCCCGCAACTGAATATTGTAAATTATTAGCAGAACATTTACCGCATCCATTAAAAAAAACGTACTTGGTGAATTCTGGCACAGAAGCTACAGAAGGCGCTTTAAAATTGGCTAGAAGAGTTACGGGAAGAAGTCAACTCATTTCTTGTCATAATGCCTATCACGGAAATACGATGGGAAGTTTAAGCGTCATGGGATTCGAAGAACGTAAACAAGTGTTCCGACCATTGATTCCAGACGTCGATTTCATTACGTTTAATAACGAAGAAGATATTTTAAAAATCACCACAAAAACAGCTGGAATAATTTTAGAATCCATTCAAGGTGGCGCCGGATTTATTCAACCTGAAAATGACTTTTTGAAAAAAGTTCGCGCACGTTGTACAGAAGTGGGTGCGATGTTAATCTTAGACGAAATTCAACCTGGATTTGGTCGAACAGGTAAATTATTTGGATTCGAAAATTATGATTGTATTCCAGATATTTTAGTGATTGGTAAAGGAATGGCTGGCGGCATGCCTGTTGGAGCTTTCGTTGCTTCTGAGGCACATATGGATTTATTATATGACAATCCGAAATTAGGACATATTACTACATTTGGTGGACATCCTGTAATTGCAGCAGCTTGTTTGGCTACTTTACAAGAAATCACAGAAACTAATATAATGGCAGAAGCTTTAGAAAAAGAAGCCTTATTTCGAAAATTACTAGTACATCCATTAATCACTGAAATTCGCGGAAAAGGATTAATGTTAGCAGCCATGACAAAAAGTCCGAATATCACCAACGAAGTTATTTTAAGATGCCATAAACGAGGTCTAATTTTATTTTGGCTTTTATTTGAAGGTACTGCCATCAGAATTACACCTCCACTTACTATTTCCAAAGCAGAAATTGAAGAAGGTTGTAAGTTACTATTAGAAGTTATGGATGAAGTTCAGACTTTAAATCTCTAATATCATATTTATTTGAAACACAGACTAAAGAAATTATATTAATTTTTATAATTTATTAATCTGTGTTGTTATACATTCTAATTTCGCAAATAATTTTTGTTAATTAAATTGTTTAAAACATACACTTGGCAAGGAAATTGTGAGCATATAATTACGTAATTTTATTACAGAAACTTTAATTAGTTGTTGCTATGAATATGAGTTATAATGAAGAAGAGGAAGAAAACAATTTATCGCTTTCTAAATTTGAATCGATGTTAAAAACCAACAAGGTATTTTTCTTTGATTCTGAGGAATTTGAGGATATTGTTTTGCATTATATGGACACAGGTCGCATCAACTTAGCCAAAAAAGCGCTTCGTTTGGGGTTAGAACAACATCCAAAATCTACCGGATTAAAATTAGTTCATGTTGAAATTTTAATTTACGATGATAAAATTGAACAAGCCGAAAAAATACTTAATGAAATCGCATTATTAGAACCTACTAATGAAGAAGTTTTTATTCAGCGTGCCAATATTTGCTCTAAAAGAGACCAACACGAAAAAGCCATTGAACATTTAAACGAAGCCTTACTTTATACAGACGATGAAGCCGATATTTATTCAATGATTGGAATGGAATATCTATTTATGGATAATTTGGAGCTGGCTAAAGACAATTTCATTTTGTGTTTAGAAAACGACGAAGAAGATTATTCCGCTTTATATAATGTGGTGTACTGCTTTGATTTTCTAGAGCAAAATGAAGAAGCTGTAGTCTATTTAGAAAATTTCATAAATATCAACCCGTATAGTGAAGTCGCTTGGCATCAGTTAGGTAGACAATTTTATGCTTTAAAAAATTATGAAAAAGCGGTTTGGGCTTTCGACTACGCTTGCTTAATTGACGAAAGATTTTTAGGTGCCTTTTTAGAAAAAGCAAAATCATTAGAAAAATTAAAAAGATACCAAGAAGCTATAGATTGTTATTCAATTACTATTGAATTAGACGACCCTACTTCATTTGCGTTTTTACGTATTGGTAAATGTTATGAAAAATTAGAGAATTTCGAACAAGCTTTACATTTTTATTTAAAAACCGTTCACGAAGATCCTTTATTAGATAAAGCTTGGTTGGCGATTACCGATTTTTATATCCGACAAAAAAATTATCAAAAATCTTTATACTACATCAACAAGGCTATTGGAATAGATGGTGAAAATCCTTTATATTGGAGAAGATATGCTTCTATCAATCAATATTTAAATTTTTATGAAGAAGCAGAAGAAGGATATAGAAAAGCTTTTGAAAATGGCGATTTAGCTTTAGATAATTTTCTATGTTGGTGTGATGTATTATATGTTTTGGGAGAAGTCTCCGCTGCTTTTGAAATTGTAAACCAAGCTAAAGAATTGTATCCAAATGAAGCTGAAATAAACTACAGAATTGTAGGCTTATATTACAATATTGAAGAAGAATTCAACGCCATCGAAGCCTTAAATGTAGCCTTATTGACTGATTTTGATAAAAGCTACATTCTTAAAGATTTATTTCCTCACGTTTGGGAAAACAAAACCGTTCAAAACATAATCAAAAACCATAACATATAAGCCTTTCCAATGGAATTTATTAACTTTTTATTACTTTTTCTAAAAGACCCGTTAACAGTTATTACACAACTAATCGATCAATACAATACTTTAATTTATTTTATTTTATTTTTAGTCGTTTTTGTAGAAACCGGCTTTGTAATTATGCCGCTTTTACCTGGCGATTCTATGCTTTTTGCCATTGGAGTAATTGCAGCTACAACCGGAAAATTAAGTTTGGTAATCCTAATTCCATTATTAATAGTAGCGGCTCTTTTAGGTGATAATTTAAATTATTTTGTAGGACATAAATTTGGAGAATATATTAAAGAAAAGAAGAAAATTCTTTTCTTGAAAAGGGAATACATTGAAAAAACAGAAGATTTCTTCGAAAAAAATGGAGGAAAAGCAGTTATAATGGCTCGTTTTGTGCCAATAGTTAGAACAATTGCTCCTTTTGTGGCTGGTGCCGGAAGCATGAAATACAAAACTTATATTCTTAATTGTTTTATCGGGGCTATTTTATGGGTAGCGGGCATCACTTTCATGGGGTATTTCTTAGGACAATTCGATATCGTAAAAAATAATTTTGAAAAAGTTGTTTTGAGTATTGTTTTACTTTCAATTTTGCCTATTTTTATTAAAATAATAAAAACAAAAATTGCTAAATCGTAAGAATACATGAAAAAATTATTTTTTCTCTTAGTACTAGTTTCAAGCATTACTTTCAGTCAATGTCAAAAATGTACTTCTATTACGGAAGCCTCAAAGCAACCTGAAAAAGTAAAATCTTTAATTATAAATGGTTATATGAATCCAGATGGCCCATTCACCATTTTCCCAAAAGAAATTGAAAACTTTAAAAATATTCAGATTTTATATTTATCAGATCAAAAATTTACAGAAGTTCCTGAATTTATTGGTAATCTATCAAATCTTGTAGAATTAAGTTTAGCAGGAGGTAAATTAGAAAAAGTACCGAATGCCATTTTCAAATTGAAAAATTTAAAAGAACTATTGTTAAATGACAATAATTTTTCGAAAGACTATTTAGTAGCATTAAAAACGAAACTAAAAGCGGAATTACCTAATACAAAAGTAATTTTACAATAATATTTCTCTATTTCAGGTATTATTATGAAAAAGAAATCACAAAAAAAACAACGAAAGTTTGGACTTATTGGTAAAAACATAAGCTATTCTTTTTCAAAAAAATTCTTTACGGAAAAATTTTTACACCAACATTTTCACAACTGTGAATATGCTAATTATGACGTTGACAACAGTACTGAAATTCCGAAAATAATTGCAAACACTAAAGGTTTAGTGGGTTTAAATGTAACCATTCCATACAAAGAAACAGTTATTCCCTATTTGGATAAAATCTCAAAAAATGCTAAAAAAATTGGTGCGGTAAATTGTATTACTATTTCTAAAAAGAAAAAACTTAAAGGCTACAACACTGATTATTTCGGATTTAAAAAAGCACTAAAACCTTTACTTAAAAACCATCATAAAAAAGCTTTAATTTTAGGAACTGGTGGAGCAAGTAAAGCCATTGCCTTCGCTTTAAAAAAACTAAAGATCGAATTTGACTTTGTATCCAGACAACCTTCTGAATATGAAATGAGCTATGATGAAGTAGATGCGGCCGTTTTTAAAGAATATCAAATTATAATTAACACTACACCTTTAGGAACATTTCCGAATGTAACGGATTTACCTAAATTAGATTATAGCTTGTTCACCTCAAAACACATCGCTTTTGATTTGGTGTACAATCCAGAAGAAACCGCATTTCTTAAAAAAGCTAGAAAAGCAGGCGCAGTTACCAAAAACGGACACGAAATGTTGATTTTTCAAGCGGAAAAAGCTTGGTTAATCTGGAATAAATAACATTTCTATACATAATTAATACATTTACTTTGAATTTCCCACTTGATTTGGTAACTTCGAACCCTATATAACCTTAAGCATACTACTATGTTAGAAGAATTGAATGATAACCTGCCAAAAGCAGATGGACAAGAGCAAAGCGCTAATTTTGAAAACAATGTTACAGAAACAATTCCAAATGAAATTGATACTGACGTAATTGATGATCAAAATGAGTTAGAAGCTGTAACAAGTAACCCAGTATCGGTACAAGATGAAATTGATAATCATTTGGCAGAAGCTAGTGAATATGGAACTCATGATGTTGCTGATGAACTTGTATCTAAAGATTACGAATCGCTTTCAATGGAAGAATTGGTGTCCGAATTAGCTACTTTAGTTGGACATGAAAAAGCTCTATTTTTCAAAAACCAAGTTGAAGATGTGAAGAAAGCCTTCTTAAATCAATACCATCAAATGATTGAAGAAAAGCGTACTGCTTTTTATGCAGAAAATGAAGCAGATGCTGAATTTGAATACCATTCGCCTTTAAAAGTTAAATTTGATCAATTTTTAACCACATATCGCAACAAAAAAAACGCCAATTTTAAAAATATTGAAAACCAATTAAAAGCCAACTTAAGCGAAAAGACCGCTTTAATTGACGAATTAAAAAACTTAATTGCTAGTCCTGATTCAAACATATCGGATATGTTTAAAAAATTCAACGACATTAGAGAACGTTGGAAATCATCAGGAGCGATTCCGAAAGATAAATATAATTTAGTGTGGAACAATTTCCATTTTCATGTGGATCGTTTTTACGAAATTGTACATTTGGATAGAGAAATTAGAGATGCTGATTTTAAAAATAATTTAGAACAAAAGCTAGAAATTATTGCTAAAGCAAAAGATTTAGTTGAACAAACTGATATCAATAAATCGTTTCGAGAACTACAATTACTTCACCGTGTTTGGAAAGAGGAAATTGGTCCGGTCGACAAAGAAAATAGAGAAAAGATTTGGCAAGAATTTAGCGAAATTACAAAAATTCTTCATGATAAAAGAGAAGCATTAAATTCACAATTTAAAGAAAAAGAACAAGAAAATTTAGCGCAGAAAAATGAAATTATAAGTCAAGTACTTGCCTTAAGTACTGAAAAAGTTTCTAATCATGGGGAATGGCAAAATCAAATTGTGAAATTAGAAGCTTTGCGTGAAGCTTTCTTCAAAGCAGGTCGAGTTCCAGCGGAAGTAACCGAAGAAACTTGGAGTAATTTTAAAAATGCCGTTCGCCAATTTAATGCTACCAAAAATTCATTTTACAAAGACATTAAAAACGAACAGCACCAAAATTTAGAGTTAAAATTAGCTTTAATTGAAAAAGCAAAAGCCAATGTAAATACGGAAGATTTTGAGGCGACCACTCCAATTATGAAACAAATCCAAGAAGATTGGAAAAAAATTGGTCATGTTCCAAGAAAGCAATCGGATGAAATTTGGGAAACGTTTAGAAAAACATGTAATGCTTATTTCGATCGATTACACGATTCTAGAAAAGAAGAAATTGCTATTGAAGTAGAAGCTTTCGAAAAGAAAAAAGAATACTTAGAAACCTTGCGTACTTTTGAGTTAGTAGGCGAGCATAAAACGGATTTAGACGCAATTAAAGCGCACATTGCTACTTGGAAAGAATTCGGAAAAGTACCTCAAAACCGTCGTCATATTGAAGGGAAATTTAATAAAATTTTGGATGCCTTATTTGAAAAATTAAGTTTATCGAAAAAAGATTCAGAAATGATGAAATTTAGCAACCGCTTAGATCAACTTACAGAAGGTAATGATCAAAGAGCGATTGCCAATGAACAAATTTTTATGAGAAGAAAAATTGACGAGTTGAATCATGAAATTAATCAATTAGAAAACAATATTGGTTTCTTTAGTAATGCAAAAGGAAATAACCCATTTGTGAAAGAGGTACAAAAAAATATTGAAAAACATAAAGAAGAATTACAACTTTGGAAAGATAAACTGAAAAAGTTAAATACCATTTAAAACTAAGGAAGACTGCGAAAGCAGTCTTTTTTTTGTCACTAAATTAATATTTTGAAATACTGGAATTAAAATTGAAGCGTAACTAAAAACATTAGAAGACTTTTTTACACACTTTTAACCCCTTAAATAGATTGAATTTAAACTAACAAGTTTATATTAAATTATTATTTGTTGATTTTAAAATTAAAGAAAATTCGCTATATTTACGTAATAAAAATCTGATTTATAACTATATATTAAAAAAAACACAACTAATTTGAAAGAAAAAACACAATATCAACAAGACGAGTTAGTGGTTTTAATTAAGAATCGAGACCAAAAAGCTTTTTCCTTTTTATATGATAATTATTCCAAAGCCTTGTTTGGTATAATTTATGCTATAATTAGAGATTATGAAGAAACAGAAGATCTAATTCAAAATACCTTCATTAAAATTTGGAATAATTTTGAAAATTATGATTGTAGTAAAGGTCGACTTTATACTTGGATGATAAACATTGCTCGTAATGTGGCCATAGATTATAAAAGATCTAAAATAAGTAAAAACCAAAACCAAAACATTTCAAACAATGCAAATGAAATTAATCATATCTTTGCAGAAGATTTATCCTCTGATACGATTGGATTAAAAGATGTCGTTGAAAAATTAAAAAATGAAGACTTACTGTTAATTGATCTCGCTTATTACAAAGGATATACACAGCTAGAAATAAGTGAAAAGCTAGCAATTCCATTAGGAACGGTAAAAACGAAAATGAGAAAAGCACTGCTCATTTTAAGAGGACAATTAAAAGAAAAGAAAGAAGAAAAATAAAATGGATACAATAGAAAAATATATAAATTCAGGAATCTTAGAGTTATACGTTTTAGGTTTAACCTCTGATGATGAAAATATTGAAATAAATAACTTAGCGGAAATTCATACTGAAATTAAAAATGAAATTGAAGAAATAGAATTTGCTTTAAATAGTTACGCAGAAAAGAGTTGTCCTGAAATTTCGCCAGCTACCAAAGAGTGGATCATGACAACCATTAATTATACTGAAAGATTACAAAATGGAGAGGAAATGGCTCATCCGCCAATGTTAAATAAAAACAGTAAAATTGAAGATTTTGATATTTGGTTAAAAAGAGATAATATGCAAGCGCCTGAAGATTACGAGGCATTACATGCTAAAATTATTGCTGCAACACCTGAAGCAAAAACTTTAATTGTTTGGTTAAAATATGGCGCACCTCCTGAAGAACACACCAACGAAATGGAACACTTTTTAATTGTTGAAGGAACTTGTGATATTACAATTGGAGATAAAGTTCATCATCTTGTTCCCGGAAATTATTTATCGATTCCGCTATATGTGGATCATGATGTTAAAGTTACCTCTTTAACACCTTGCAAAGTAATTTTACAACGTGTTGCAGCCTAAAAAACAAAATAAAAACGCTCAAAGTCAATTGATTTTGAGCGTTTTCTTTTATAATTAATTTTCAAAAATACAATTCAACTGATATAATCTAATATCTAACGATTCCATCTCCCCACTTCCTACTTCCCTACTCCTAACTCAAATTACAATTCATCCCAAAAAAATAACAGTTCAGTAGTTTTAAATTTCACCGTTCAACTTTAAGATGCAACTTTGCTTCATCAAAAAACAAGAACACATTTAATGGCAATTTCAAAAATCAATATCAACGTCAAAAAATAAGTTCTAAAAAAACAATAAACTAAAAAAATAGAATCTGAAACGAGTTCAAATTAAACAATTTAAAATTTAGAAATCATGGTAAAATTAATTACAACAATTGCATTAGTATTGGTAAGTTTTGTAGCCACAGCACAAACACAATTTGAAAAAGGAATGGGAAGCGCTTTAAAATTATGGGGCGAAGGTAAAAACACAGAAGCGATTGCTCAATTAGAAAGAATTGCTGCCGTAGAAAAAACAAACTGGTTGCCTTCTTATTATATTGCAACTATTAACACCTTTCAGGCCTTTCAAGAACAAGACAAAACTAAAGTAAAAACGTTATTAGAAGCGGCACAAAAAGCACAGGATGTAATAAATGGTTTAGAACCAAACAACGCGGAAGTACTTGTTATGCAAGCGATGATTCACACCGCCTGGATTGTTTATGATCCTATGACAAATGGACAAAGATTATATCAAGATGTGTTGTTTTTATACGGAAAAGCAGAACAAATAGCCCCACAAAATCCAAGAGTAGTATTCAACAAAGCAAGTTTTGAAAAAGGTGGCGCTGCATATTTTGGTGGAGATACTGCTCCAATGTGCGAAAAAATAAAAGCATCTATCAATTTATTTGCTACTTTTAAACCAGAAACACCCTTACATCCAACTTGGGGATTAGAAAGAGCAAAAGCAGAAGCAACTAATTGCAACTAAAATAAAGATAAAATAATGAATAATAAATATATAAGAGAATTTCCTAGAGCTTTGGGTATTGGATTACTCGTTTTTAGCGTGATCGTTTTAATAAATTTTTTAAATGGAAATGAAGTCGCTTTTGACGGAAAAATGAAATCAACGCTTTTATATACTTTACTTTACAGTATTTCTTTACATTTGGCCAATACGTGTTTATTTATCTTTTTAGATAAGGTATTTAAAGAAGAACGATTTTCAAAAAAAAGAATTTTAGTCGGGTTTGTTTCCTCTTTCTTTTTGTCCCTATTTGTTATTTTTCTTTTACGAGTATTTGAAAATGTATTAATTGAAGGAGATAAACTCAGTGAATTTTTGATAAAAGAGAAACCAACTAATTATATTCTTTCTTCTGTATTTACTTTCATTATTTTATTGATAGTTCATTTTGTTTATTTGTACAAATGGTATCAAGAAAACAAACTTAAGGAACAAAAAATCATAGCTGGATCGGCATCAGCTCAATTTGAAAGCTTAAAAAATCAAATTGATCCTCATTTTTTATTCAATAGTTTAAATGTATTAAGTTCGTTGATAGAAGAAAATCCAGATGCTGCGCAAAAATTTACGACTTCTTTATCAAAAGTATATCGTTATGTTTTAGAGCAAAAAGATAAAGAACTTGTAACTGTGGAAGAAGAATTAAAATTTGCAAAAACGTATATGAATTTACTAAAAATGCGTTTTGAGAATAGTATTTCATTTGAAGTGCCAACTTTTGAAAATGAAGAAGCAAAAGTGGTGCCTTTATCTTTACAATTATTGTTAGAAAATTGCATCAAGCATAATATTGTAAGTGAGAAGAAACCCTTACATATTAAAATTTATATTTCAGCTAATGAACTTATAATTGAAAATAACAAACAAATAAAAGAAGTTTTACAAGACAGAAAAGGCGTTGGATTACAAAACATAGTCAATCGATATGCCATTTTAACCAAACGAAACGTAATCATACAAGAATCGGAAAATATCTTCAAAGTAAAATTACCCATTCTTACTAAACAAATTGCTATTATGGAATCTCAATTAATCAATTCAGAAAATATATCTTTTGCTAAGGCTAAAGAACGAGTAGAAAAACTAAAAGGTTTTTATGGAAATTTAATCTCTTATTGTACCGTAATTCCTATACTAATTATCATAAATATAAATACAGTACATAATTTTCAGTGGTTTTGGTTCCCAATGTTAGGTTGGGGAATAGGATTAACTTTTCATGCTTTTGAAACATTTGGTGTAGGAAAAAATTGGGAAGAACGTAAAATTCAGGAAATATTAAATAAAAAAAACAAAACAACTAATTGGAACTAATATGGAAACAAATCAAAACCAATTTGAAAAATATTTGAGAGCAAAAAAACAAGTTGAAGAAATAAGAGGATTTTACAGTCATTTACTTTCATTTATTATTGTCAATTTACTATTATTAACTATCAACTTAATCTATTCTCCAGAGCGTTTATGGTTTTATTGGACTACAATGGGATGGGGAATTGGTGTTTTCTTTCACGGATTAAAAGCTTTTAATGAAACTCCATTTTTAGGTAAAGATTGGGAAGAAAAAAAAATGAGACAATTTATGGAGGAAGAAAAATATAAAAATAATAAATTCGAATAAAATGAGTTTGGAAACTAGAAGACAAAACAGACAAAGTAGAAGAGATTTTAATACTTTCGTACCTTCTTCACCAGAAGAATTAGCTTATTATGAAGTAGCAAAAAGGGTAAAACGCATGAAAGGTTTCTATAAACATGCTTTTATTTATTTAGTAATAAATGTAATAATCATTATAATAAATATTCAAAATTTAAAAGCAGGAGAAAGCTATTTCAAACTAGAAAATTTCTTTACAGCTTTCTTTTGGGGAATTGGATTACTTAGTCATGCTTTCTCAGTATTTGGTCCAGAACTGATTTTAGGTAAAAATTGGGAAGAAAAAAAGATAAAAGAATTTATGGACAAAGAGTCGACAACTTGGAAATAACATATCGTTTTACTAAATTTTAAATCGAAATATAACACATGAACATCATAATTATAGAAGACGAAAAACCTGCTGCTAGATTATTACAGCGTAAAGTAGAAAAATTAGGCTTAGAGGTAACGCACATGCTTCATTCAGTGGAAGAGTCCATAGAATGGTTTCAAAATAATACGCATCCTGATTTGATCTTCTTAGATATTCAATTGTCGGATGGCTTATCTTTTGAAATTTTTGAAGCGATAGATATTAAAAGTGCTATCATTTTTACCACAGCTTACGATGAATATGCGTTACGAGCATTTAAATTGAATAGTATCGATTACCTATTAAAACCTATTGATGAGGAAGATTTAGAAATTGCTGTACAAAAATTCAAAGCCAGAACGGCTAGTCAGAATGTAGCATTAGATTTTGAGTCGATAAAAAGAATGTTAGTTAATACTGTGGAAAAAGAATACAAAAAACGATTTTCAGTAAAAATTGGCACCCAATTAAAAGTGATTTCAGTAGATGAAATTGAATGTATTTATAGCGAAAATAAAGGCACTTATATTCATACACTAGAAAATAGAAACTACCTTATTGATTCTTCATTAGAAGTTATAGAAAAGGAGTTACATCCGAATCATTTTTTCAGAATCAATCGGAAATTTATTATTCCGATGCAAGCGGTTAAAGAAATTCAAATGCATTCTAATTCCCGACTAAAAATTATATTACCTTCTTACAAAGACGATGAAGTAATTGTTGCCAGAGAAAAAGTAGCTGAATTTAAAACTTGGATTGGTTAATTTTTAGGTAATATAAATTTTCTAATACCTATAAATAGAAAAATGGGTAAAGTAAAATAAATAAAAAACGGAACAATGGCTTGAATATATCCTAAAGGTAACATGATGGCAATAATTAGCAATTGAAATCCTAAACCATACACAGAAACTAAAGTCATAAACCAATTTGGAAAAGATTTGGCTTTGAAAGCATCTTGATCCAAGAAATGAATAATCCGATCAAAAACACCATATACAATAGTATAAATTCCGAATAATATAGTGACAGCTTGTTGACTTTCACCAGGCAGCGCTTTCGGGGTTTTATATTCGAAAACTTTACTGGTTGTATCACCTCCAACAGATTTATTTCTTAAAATCACATAATAATAATTATACAAAGTGCCTTGTAGTTGTATTCCGAAAAATGCAAGTAATGCTAATCCAAGAGAGCCTTTTGAAACATAACAAATAGTTAAGAAAAAAAGGAAATTTAAAATAATATCAAAAACGCTATCCAAATACCTTCCAGAATAAGAAGGTGTGTTTTTTAATCGAGCCAATTCGCCATCAGCAGCGTCAATACCTGATTTTAAAATAATAAAAAAACCTGCTAAAAAGTAATTCCCATTTAAAATACAAGCTATAGCTACTAGGCCAGAAATGCCAAACAATAGCGTAACATGAATGGGAGTAAAACGAGTATTTTTTAAAAGATTAGCTAAAAATTTACCAAAAGATCTACCATAATCTGATACATCTAAAAATTTATCTTGTGCTGCGAGTTTAGACATTAAATCTATGAATCATATATATATGCGACAATATAGTCAGGACGCAAATATAACATTAATTTAATGTTTTATTATTATAATATTTTGTTAATCTGTAAGATCAAATTACAAGAAGTGAGTACATTCGTAAATCAAATTTATATCATGAAAGCACGAATTTATTTATTTTTAGTTTTAGTTTTTTTAGGTATTTCTTCTGTAAACAGTCAAGAAGTTAAAGTATTTGAAACCTATGACAGTTTAGAAAAAGAATTAATTAAAGAAAATGACACCCTTTATGTGATAAATTTTTGGGCCACATGGTGTGCGCCTTGCGTGAAAGAATTACCTTATTTTGAAACCTTTACCACAGAAAACAAAGCAAAAAAAGTTAAAGTGATTTTGGTGAGTTTAGATTTTGAAAAACAAAAGGACACCAAATTACTTCCGTTTTTACAACGAAAAAAAATAACTAGTGAAGTAGTTTTACTATTAGAAAAAAACTACAACAATTGGTTACCTAAAGTGGATGAAAATTGGTCGGGCTCTATTCCTGCGACTTTACTAGTACAAGGTAAAAAAAGAAAATTTGAAGAACGTGAATTTGAAAGTGAATCCGAATTAAAAAATTATATCAACACATTTATTAATCAATAAAATTAATTATAATGAAGAAACTTGGAATCGTAGTCTTGTCTGTTTTTGCTTTATTTAGCTTTACTACAGCAACAGTTAGTGGTTACAAACCTGGAGATAAAGCCACAGATTTTAAATTAAAATCGGTAGACAATAAAATATATAGTCTGTCCGATTATAAAGATGCCAAAGGTTTTATTGTAGTTTTTACCTGCAATCATTGTCCATTTGCAGTGAAATATGAAGATCGAGTGATCGAATTAGCTAAAAAATACAAATCAAAAGGATACGAATTAGTAGCTATCAATCCAAACGATCCAAATGTAGTTCCAGACGATAGTTTTGAAAAAATGCAAGAAAGAGCGAAAGAAAAAGGATTTACCTTTCCTTATTTATTAGATGAAGGTCAGAAAATATTTCCACAATATGGCGCTACAAAAACACCACATGTTTTTTTATTAGACAAAAATTTAATTGTAAAATACATTGGTGCAATTGACGACAATGTGGATGATGCCTCAGCAGTTAAAGAACGTTATTTAGAAAATGCTATCGCTGCATTAGAAAAAGGTCAAGAACCTGCTGTAAATTCAACAAAAGCGATTGGTTGTTCGATTAAAGTTAAAAAATAAGGGAAATTAATTTTAAAAAAAGAGTGAAGATATTTTGTCTTCACTCTTTTTTTTATTTTATATTTTCTATTGGAATATCAATAAACCACATTAGTATCAGAGCCAAAATCCCACCTATTAGTCCGACTAAAGTTAAAATTTTAATTGACTTTTCTGACGGATTTTCATTTATAGTACCAAAGTTTTTAATTACAATTAATCCAGGATGATTTTCTAAAAATTTCGCACCATTTTTAAAGAAAATAAATCTAACCATTAAAATCCAAATGCATAGTATTGAAAAATGAAATATCAATACTAAAGGATTCAAATCTGCTGGTTGAAAATAATCAAAAACGGAAGAGGTAAATCCAAAGGTATTTCCAAAACCAATAATCAACCAAGGAATACAACCAAAAATTAAGAAATTTTTAAATATCAAATTATAACCGTATGCTTTATCCGGATTATCAATAATAAATTTCGCTGTTTTTTTCTTAAATTGATACACATTAAAAAAAGTTACCAAAATAAACAAAATCCAAAAATTCTTGAATAACATCTCCATTTTCTATCTTTTAATCATTCTACTCTCTAAAAACAGATAAAACTGAACGCTAAATAATAAAGTCGCTAAAACCAAGTGTATAGTCTGACTTCCAAAAGGAAAATCGATATATACCATAATTACACCTGAGAGAATCTCTAGTAAAATAATTCGTAACACCCAACTTACTTTTTCGAAACCTAACTGTAAGTTTTTGTTTCTTAGGAATAAATACAAATTCGCTAAAAACACTACTATAGAAAAACTTCTGTGAAAATAGAATGAAATTTCAGGTTTTAATAGCCAAAATTCTTTCGGTGCACCTGATTTTTCAACACCATCAATAAACTCTCTAACATACGTTCCTAATATCACTTGAGCTACTGTCAATAGTAAAACTACAGTAAGGGTAATGTTAAATTTTTTATCGAATTTTCGAACTAATTTATTTCCAGAAACCACATAAATGACATACAATTGCAAGGCTACAATCAAAAAAGCCACTAACATGTGAGTCGTAATTTTTACTGGATTTAAAACGGAATCCACAACCGTTTTCCCTAACCAAGCTTGGAATCCCATCGACACGCACACCAAAAAAGAATATAAAATAATTTTCTTATTTTCATTCCAAAATCCGAAAGCTAGAACAAAAGTTACCACACAAGCTAGTCCAGCCAAAGCACCAAATAACCTGTTGATATACTCAATCCAAGTATGAGCCGCATTAAAAATGGCGTAATCGTGTTTGGTATAAGGTTCCCAATTATTTTCTGAAAAAGTGTTAGTGGACACAAAATCTTGTTTCGCCACCAACAAACCTTCTTCTTTAATAATCACCTGACCTTTATCGTATGATTTATTCGCGGTGAACTCTAATTCTTTTTGTTCGGTTGGTGGAATGTAATATCCAAAGCATTTTGGCCAGTCTGGACAACCCATTCCGGAGCCAGTCATACGCACTAAAGCACCCGCTAATATTACCAAATACACTAAAACTAAAGCTGTTTTTGCAGCTGTAAGGAAATATTTTTTCATTTTAAATTGACCGCAGATTCGCAGATTATTTTTTTGTTAATACTATTCTTTTATGTTCCAATGAAACTTTATTAAAATTTACTAATAATGCTAGTTCATTTCCAGATACTTTTAAATAATTCATACATTGACTAATATGAGTATTGTCTAACATACTAACTGTTTTTATTTCTAAAATAATATTCCCAAACACAACAAAATCAGCATAAAATTTATGTTTTAAAGTAGTTTCTTTATAATTTACTTGATATTCTTTTTCTCTTTCATACGAAATTCCCAATTGTTGAAATTCATATTCAATCGCATCTTTATATACAATTTCAGCGAAACCCTTTCCTAGGCTTTTATGAACTTCTAACAGAACTCCAATTATTTTATATGTTTCGTTTTTGAATAAATATTCTTCCATTATTAGGCATGTATTTTGTGTATGTGGCTAAAATTAAAAAGTTCTGTGAATCTGCGGTGAACTTATATTTTCTTCAAACCCAATTTTGCTGCTCGTTTCATTACAAAATCTAAAGCTGGTTGGTATTCATTTGGAATTTCGCCTTCTAAAATGGCTTCTTTAACGGCTTCTTTCAAAACACCAATTTCTCTACAGGGTTTTAAGTTAAAAATTTCCATAATTTCCTCCCCAGTAATTGGCGGTTGAAATACACGAACTCGATCCTTCTCCTCTACTTCTACAATTTTCTGGCGAACAATTTTGAAATTATTATGGTATTTTTGAAACTTTCTACTGTTTTTAGTGGTAATATCTGCTTCACAAAGTGTCATTAAATTTTCTACATCATCACCCGCATCAAAAACTAAACGGCGTACTGCCGAATCGGTTACAATATCTTCAGCCAACACAATTGGACGAGAACTCATCATCACCATTTTTTGCACAAATTTCATTTTTTGATTTAAAGGCATGTGTAATCTTTCAAAGATTTTTTTCACCATTTTGCCGCCTAAGAACTCGTGACCATGAAACGTCCAACCTTGTTTTTTATTGAATTTTTTGGTTGGTGCTTTTCCAATATCATGTAATAAAGCACTCCATCGCAACCAAACATCATCTGTATTCGGACAAATATTATCCACTACTTCTAAAGTGTGATAAAAATTATTTTTGTGTGTATGACCTTCTACTTCTTCTACATTATTCAAAGCCGTTAATTCTGGTAAAATGATATCTAATAATCCCGTTTTATACAAATGTAAAAACCCGATAGAAGGTTGTTCTGAAGATAAAATTTTATTTAATTCATCTACAATTCTTTCTCCTGAAATAATGGCAATTCTATCTTTATTTTTAGTGATTGATGCTAACGATTCACTTTCAATTTCGAAATTTAATTGCGTAGCAAAACGAATGGCACGCATCATTCGTAACGGATCATCAGAATAGGTTACATCTGGATTTAAAGGTGTTTTTAAGATTTTATTTTCCAAATCAGAAACTCCATTAAATGGATCTACTAAATCGCCAAAATTTTC
>CAZULO010000036.1:0-19242 GCA_964621245.1 uncultured Flavobacterium sp. | reverse complement strand
TATCCAAAATACTTATAAGAATGACCACAGAAGATAAAATATGGATTGGTGGCGGTATCGCTCTTGCTATAGGTGGTGGCATTTATTATTTCGTTCAAAAAAATAAGAATGATAATGAAATCAGTCAAGAAATTGAAGCGGATTTAAGGAATGAAACTTTACCTGTTGCGACACCGAGGCCTGTACGAGCACCAACATTGGCAACCGCTCCGATTGTTCCTGTAAAAACGATTTCAGAACCTCTTGTCAGAAGTGCTGATGCATTTAGATACAGCATAGGTCAGGAAGTGATGGCTTCAGGCTTTAATGGAACAAAGACCTACGATGCCCGAAAAATGGCTGATGGAAATTATACCAGTGAAGGAATTCGAAAAGCGACCTTCAAAAAAGGTGATAAAATCGGTAAAATCATTTGGGTTGGCAAAAGATCTGATGGAACATATCGCTATGTTGCTCAAAGAGATGGAACTTTTTTAAATGATATCTATTGGATTGCTGACCATAGTGTCATAAAACCTATTGGAAAGATTTTACCAACTATCCAAGCGGTAATTGAGACATCAGGAATTGATAAGGCTATGCTGCTTAAAAAAGGGAGCAAAGGCATGGAAGTAAGAACATTACAAACTTTATTAAAAGTTAAGGTGGACGGCGATTTTGGAAGAAATACAGAGAATGCTCTTTTCACTCAAAAAGGAGTAAAACAAATCAGACTTAAAGACTGGAGATAATGAATAAAAGTACAGGAGTATGGATTGGTTTAGGCGTATTGGGCGCAATCATTATCGCTTCAATGAGTGATGAATCTAAACCTAAAATAGAATCAAAATCAAATGAAAAACCCAATGTCGAACCCAAAAAAGTACAATTGTAATGGAATTTTTATTATCAAATAGTACGCCTTTTTTGAAGGTTTTTAAAAAGTATGCTATTAATACTCCAAAGCGTGTTGCGCATTTTTTAGCACAGCTTCACGAAGAAACGGGCGGATTTATAAAACTTTCTGAAAACTTGAATTACACTCCTGCTGGACTGATTAAAACTTTTGGAACGAATCAGATTTCAGTTGCTCAAGCTAACCTTTATGGCAGAACAGCTAAACGCAAAGCCAATCAGGAAGCCATCGCTAACATTGTGTATGGCGGAAATTGGGGAAAAGTAAATTTAGGTAATACTCAAGTTGGTGATGGTTGGCGTTTTAGAGGACGTGGATTAATTCAATTAACAGGTAGAGCAAACTATCAAGCCTATAAAGATTATTCTGGTGTCGAAGTAGTTGCCAACCCCGATTTGGCTTCACGCCCAGACATTGCAATTGATATTGCAGGGTGGTTTTGGAGTGTGAGGTTCAAACTTAATCCAATTGCAGATACAAACAATATCACATCAATTACCAAGAAGATTAACGGTG
This sequence comes from uncultured Flavobacterium sp., assembly GCA_964621245.1. Taxonomy (GTDB): domain Bacteria; phylum Bacteroidota; class Bacteroidia; order Flavobacteriales; family Flavobacteriaceae; genus Flavobacterium. The sequence continues at coordinate 17,831 of CAZULO010000036.1, read as the reverse complement.
GTCTAACCAATTTTTCTGAGCGAGTCAAACAGCTTAATTATTACACAGGCATTGACACACTTGGGATATTAAAAAAAAAAGCGAGTCCGAGACCAATCAAATCGAAGAGTAAACCTGTTTATAGCTACTACAACCCTTTTACTAGGGTGCTCGATTTTGGTTCTAAAACTAAATAAAAGATAAAATATGTTACCGATAGAAACCATATTAAACTATTTTTTGGGTTCAACTACCCTGATTTCGATTTATATCGCTTGGAAGTCAAGAAATTCAGAGCTAAAGAAAACGGAAGCTTCAGCACTCGAAGCTATCGATTCAATTTATACCAAAATGTCAGTTGTAACGGATAAGAAGTTTGAAGAAATGCAGCGGATTATCGATGAAAATACTATTGAAATTAAAAACCTTAAAGAACAATTACAAGAATACCAGAAAAGATGTTCCAGCTGTTTGAACAACAAGAATAATGAAAAGACAAATTCTGAATAGAATCATTTTAGCCGCCAGTTTGTATTATGAAATCGATTTATTTCAGGTAATAGAAACCAGTCAGTTAATTCTTTTCATAATTAAAATTCATCTTAATAAACCTAAATCATGAAAAAGTCAATCCAATTACTAATTCTCATTTTTTGCATTCTGTTAATAAGCTGCTCTTCTACAAAAAAAATCCAAGAAGAAAACACTTTCCTTAAGAACGAGATTCAGAAAAGAGACAGTATCAAAAACACTTTTATTAATCAGGCAATTGATGATAAGTTAGTAACCCCGATTGTACAAAGTCAAACAGGAAATGCTGTTTTTGACAGTTTGGTTAATACCAAGGTAGATGAAATTTTATCCAAGCTGAATACTGCTAAAAATTCAGGAGATAACAGCTATAAACTCATTTACGACAAACTTAAAAAACAATTAGAGTTTTACGCTCAAATAGCTCAAACCAAAAATGAAAGTACAGCGGTTAAAAACGAAAAAATAAAAACGATTATCCAGATTAAAAAGATTCCAGTTGTAGTTGAAAAATCCTTATCAAAATTGGAGAAGTTTTTAATGGTATTAGGGATTTTCGCATTACTCTACATCGGGTTTAAGATAGTTGCCTTAATCAGGAAAAAAACAAGTGTATGGGTATAAGAGCAAAACATATCGTAATCACAGGAGCTTTATTAGGCATTGGAGCATTATGGTACACTAGTAAACTCAATAAGTGGAAAGAAACAATGAAAAAACTAAAAGCATTACCAACAGGAATTAGAAACTTCGATATTAATTTCAAACGGATGCGCTTTAATTTGGATGTTACAATCTACAATCCAACAGGCGACAATTTCAGTCCTGATGGAGTTATTGCAACTGTTAAACGAATTATTCTTAAAGATAAAACAGCCAAGCGAATTGCAACAATCACAGTCAATAAATCCTTTTTATACATTCCTGCCAAAGGAAAACATGTACTGAAGGATCTAATAGTGGAAGTTCCAATTCTGGAGAACATTTCCAACTGGCAAAGTCTCTCACAGATAAGAAGCGTAAATGACATTCAGACCGAAACGATTTTGGGTGTTTTAGGTAAAGAATATTCAATAATAAAGTAAGTATGGATTTAATATCATCATTCAATAATCTTAACGGTAAAACTGTAGAACGTTCCGTTTTGAAATCCCTTTTAACAAGAGCTAAAAAGCAGAAACATTCGATTATTACAAGTCGTATTAGCAAAGTTTTGGAGCAAAATAATGATACTCTTTTCACTATTGAGATAATGGATTTTATTGAATCTACTGGACTTAGTGGAGCAGAACAAAGAATCATTCTTCCAACACTAGAATACATATCTGAAGAAGATTTAGAAGGTGGTCTAAATGGCGTTTCTCCTGATGATATTTACAGTTATATCACAGACTTGATTATCAATACTATTGATAAAGTTGGGCATTTGCCTTGGCAAAAAGATTGGGTCGGTTCAGGTTCTGGTGGTGCTGCTAAAAACTATGTTAGCAAGAAAGAATATACTGGAGCAAACTTCCTTTTGAATTTCGATATAAAGTTTGACAAAGAAGGTAAAGGTTATTTAGTACCGATAAAATTCATTCAGCCATATTATCTAACATTCAATCAGATTAAGGAAACTGGTGCAAGTCTAAAGAAAGAGAGTAAAGCAAGACGTGTGATTTATTACACGATGATTTTCAGCTTTGATAATGGTGTTTTGCAGTTCAAAACTACGGACAGGGAAAAGTTTGCCGAGTTTGTAAAAGCGAATGGATTGACTAAAGAAGATTTAAGAGAGCACTTAGCCAAAATTCCTGTAATTAAATATTATAATGTATTTAGAGCGGATGATTGTACAGGATTGAAATTTCCTGAAGCAACAGGCAATAAAAATGTGAATCCTATTGAGCAGGCTCAAAACCTTATAGATGGTTATGAGGACCCGCCTACTTACACTTTTGTTGGAGATAGAGCTTATTATCAGCCATCCACCGATAAACTCAATATGCCAAATATCAAGGCTTTCAAAAAGGAAGCTTCGTATTACTGTACTTTTTTCCACGAGTTGACCCACTCTACTGGAGCAAAAAAAAGATTGAACAGGGATATGACCGGAACTTTTGGTAGTAAACCTTATGCTTTTGAGGAACTAATTGCAGAACTCGGAGCGGTTTTTATGTGTTCCGAATCTGGAATATTATTTCAGACCAAAGAAAACTCGGCTAAGTATCTTAAAAATTGGAATACAGTTTTGGTGAGCGAATTAGAAAATGACAATCGTTTTTTCTTGAAAGCTTCAGCCCAATCTCAAAAAGCAGTCAATTACATATTAGGTAGAAATACAGAAAGTGAAGAAACAGAAACTGTGAAAGAAGAGGTTAAAAAAGTAGCATCGAAAAGACCAGGAAAGAAAAAAGTAAAGCCGATAGTTACCAAAGCTAAAAAAATCGGACTTTCAGCCTCGGTTGTGGTTAGTAAAAATACTGAATCAAACAGAAAAAGAACTGTGCAAGCTGTTGTAAAAAGAAGAGAAAAGACAGTTGTTTCTAATCAGGATAAAAGCCTTAATGAACTTGAAAAACTTGGTTTTATTTCTGCTAATTCAGCTCCGCAGGAAGCTAAAGATATATTTGTTCTAGGTGGCGAAATTGGTAAGTTTTTACAAAAACAACAACCTCACAAAGCTCTAATCCTGATAAAGGGCAACAAGCACAGTTCAAAATCACAGTTGGCCATGCAGATTGCTAATGCCTTTGGAGAACAACATACACCAGTAGCTTATATCGACTATGAGCAAGGAGGAATTGAGAGCAAAGACACGGTAGATAGTATTAACAGAAATACTACTGAAGCAGGAAGAAAATACATAGCTATTAAAGGTTATTTAGAAAATCCTTTTGAAGAATTACAAGGATTCTGCAAAGTGGTTAAAGTCATAATAGCAGATTCGGTTACGGATTTAAAAATCACAGCTGACCAGCTAAACTATTTGAGGACAAAATACCCGAAAATCATTTGGTGCTTTATTTCTCAAGTCAAAGAAAATGGAGCGATGTATGGCGGTAATAAAATGGCACATAATCCAACTTCAGTAATTCATTGTTCTTCGCATCAAGATCCAAAACAGCGATTTGCTACACTGGAGAAAAACAGAGGTAACGACCTCACTTTAAAATACTCGATGTTTTATAAAAAAGTAGTCAACGAACCTAAAAAGAAGAAATTATCATTTAAAGTTAAATAACTAAAATCAAAAATTATGGTAACAAAAAAAGTAAAATCAAAAGGTAAAAAAAGAATCTCAGCTAAAAAGCTTTGTAGTGGTGTAATTCAGCGTGAAGGTGTTAAAAAAGACGGAACTCTGAAAAAGGGTTATCGCTATGTCAAAGGAGGAAAAGTTGTGAAAGCAAAAGCAAAAAAATAGGTTTTGATTTGGGTTGATTGGGAAAGCCGTGTTGCAGTAATGTGACACGGCTTTTTGTACTATTTAATAGATAATGAAAGTTAAATATTGCATATTGCGATATACGATATTAATTCTTAAAATCTTGTTTTTGTTGAAATTAATAATTAATATTGCATATTGCAATATGAAATATATGTCACAAGCTAAAAATAATTTGAAACCTCAAGACATTGTAATCCTATTAAAAATCATTGCACTAGGAAAAAAAACTTGGTTTCATCATACTATTGCTCAAGAACTAGGTATAAGTCAATCAGAAGTTAGTCAATCGCTAAACCGTTCCAAATATGCGGGATTAATTGATGATGCAAGAAAAAAAGTAAACAAAATTGCTTTTACGGAGTTTTTGCTTCATGGTATTGCCTATGCTTTTCCACAACAACCAGGAGCTATTGTAAGAGGAGTTTTAACAGCTCATGCTGCAGAACCTTTAAATCAAATTATCAAATTAAACGAAAAATACGTTTGGCCATATGCTAAAGGTTTAGAAAGAGGGCAAGCCATTGAGCCGTTATACAGCACTGTGGTAGAAGCAACATTAAGTGACAGAGAACTATATGAATTACTTACAATGGTAGATGCCATAAGAGTTGGACGAATTCGAGAAAAAGAAATTGCTAAAAGAGAACTAGGAAAAAGAATTTTAAATTCTTAAATAAATAATTGTAATGGAAGAGGAAATTAGAAATAAAATTATCGAAACTGATTTGGATACCTCATTAGAAGATAAAAATGATGGTGGACTTTATCCATATGATCCTGCATATGAAAATATTGAAATTGGAGAAGATCCATTCTCAATATTTGAATATTTGAGACAACTTGAAAAAGGAAAAATTACTATACAACCTGATTTTCAAAGAAATCAAGTATGGAATAATACTCAAAAAAGTAAATTTATTGAATCTATTATTTTAAATTTTCCACTTCCACCAATTTATTTGAATGAAACCAAAGATTCAACATACATAGTTATTGATGGATTACAAAGGTCTACAGCACTAAGAGAATTTTATCAAGGAAAGTATGCTTTATCAGGTATTGAAGCTTTGCCTAAATATAATTCTTATAGATTCAAAGATTTACCAGAGGTTTTGCAATCAAAATTTGAAGATAAGAAATTAACTGTCTTCGTTTTAAAACCTTCAACACCTATGGTTGTTATTTATGATTTATTTAATCGTATTAATACAGGAGGTACACAATTAAATAGACAAGAAGTTAGAAATTGTATTTTTATAGGTAAGTCTACTCAATTACTTAAAGAGCTTTCAGAACAATATTTTTTTAAAGAAGCTATAAGTTGGGGAGTTTCTGATAAAAGGATGAAGGACAGAGAAGTTATTTTAAGGTATTTATCATTCAGGTGGTTTGATTATCAAAATGAATACACTGGTGATATGAGTGATTTTGTTGAAACTGCAATGAAGAAAATCAATAAAATTGATGAGGAAAAAATTGAAGCAATTAAAGAAGACTTTTTACGAGTAATGGGATGGTCATTTGAAATATGGGGAGACGCTAATTTTAGAATTCCAACAGAACATACAAGAGGAACAATAAATACAGCGATACTCGAATCTGTTTGTGTTTATTTATCCTTTGCTACAAATGATTTTTTAATTAGAAATCAAGAAATTATAAAAGCAAATTACACTAAACTAATTGATGATCCAATCTATTTTGAAGCGGTTACAAAATCAACTGGAAATAAATCTAAAGTGCTGGATAGATTTAGGTTAGCAAAAGAAATTTTAAATCAGGATACAGAATGATAAAGGAAATACAAATACAAAATTTTAAGTGTTTTACAAACTATAAGCCATTTGAGTTTTCAAAAATTAATTTATTAACAGGAATCAATGGTAGAGGAAAATCATCTTTATTACAAGCTTTTCTTATTTTATCTCAATCAGCATGGAAAAATAAAAATTTAAAAAAATTAGTTATAAATGATGAATTGATAAACCTCGGCAATTTTGATGACATAAAAAACAGTGAAACTCCAAGAGGAGAAAATATTCATTTTAATATTAAGTTTGATTTACCTTTTATAGATGAAGCTAAAATTCAATACAATGAAAATCCTGATGAGCCATTACTAGCAGATTTTGTAAAGTTAGATATCACTTCACAAGGTAAAAATTATGTAATCAACAACTATGATAAGGAGATTAATCAAATAGTATTGACATTTTCTGAAATTTTAAAAAAGATACATTTTGTCAGTGCTGACAGACTGGGGCCTGTCAAGTATGTTGAAAAAACAAATTTACCAGAATTTTTGCATGTTGGTCCAAGGGGCGAGCACACAATTAATATTTTAGCAGAATCAATTAATTTGCCAAATGTAAATGATGCATTATATCTTGGAAAAGATGCAAAATCAGTTCTACAACAAACAATAGAATGGTTAAACTATATTCTTGAAGGAGCAAATATATCAATTGGAGGTAAGGATAAAGAAAGTAGCGTTTTATACATGCTTCTCAATAATAAGAACAATTCTTATGCATATAAACCTGCTAATGTGGGCTTTGGTTATAGTTATATTTTACCATTAATTGTAACAGGTTTAATTGCTAAACCAGGAGAAACAATTATCATTGAAAATCCGGAAGCACATTTACATCCTAGGGCACAATCTAAAATTGCAGAATTCTTTTCTAAAGTAGCATCATGTGGTATTCAAGTATTTATTGAATCACATAGTGAGCATATTTTAAATGGTTTAAGAGTTAGCGCTTTAAAGCCCGATATAAACATTAAATATGATGAGTTAGCTGTACATTATTTTGATGAATCATTTGATTCTGTCAAATTAACAATGAATAATAAAGGTAAAATTCAAAATTGGCCATATGGTTTTTTTGACCAACAAGAAATTGATTTTGCAGACATTTTTAAATATACACGTGATTAGTTATGGTGGCAGAATTTTACATTATAGCTGAATCTTTTACTCAAAACGCAGCTTCATCTAAAGAACAAATTGAAACTAAAATTGATGCATTAGGAAATGATTTTATTAAAATCCGCATACATAAAGAAACGAATAAACTATTTATAAATCCTGAAATTTATGACATACAATTCATAAATAAAATTTCTATTTCTGATTTACTTTATAATGATGTAGTTGCAAATGAAAATTTAGACAGAGATGCTAGAAATATGCTAAAAAAAATAGTCACAGAAACAGAAACAAGTAAAATTACTGGTAAGGAAGTAATAGATGAATTATTGCCAATACATACTGAAGACTTATGTCATGGATTAATAGCATTCAATACTATTGATGGGGTGAATCTAGATTTTCAATTAGTGTATAATGAAAAAGGTTGGTTAAAATTCAGAAGGCATTATCTCGGTTTATATCCAAAAAACGAAGAATTTTTTATTTCAGAATGTAGGAAGTATTTTCCAAATGTTATATTCCACAACAATACAATAACCTCTATTAGTTCAATATTTAATAATTTTCCAAAAAAAATTGTTTATCATTTAGAAGCTTTAAACGACAGATTTAGAGAATCAGAAGATGGCTTTAGGCATCGTCAACAAGTACTGAAACATTTTAGTGGTAATTGTAATTTAGATACGACAGCTTCATTAGAAGGAAATGCAGATAAAAAACCTCTATTTACCTATGAATTTGTTAATAATGAAGGAAACAATCAAAGTGTTTGCTGTGAACCACATATAAAATTATGTACAAGTGATACACCAGGGGATAATACATATTATCAAAACAGAATATATTTTCATGAAGGATTTGAAAATATAGAAGAAAATAAAATACTAATTGGTCACATTGGTGGTCACCTTTAATAGATTTTAATAGATGCCAACATTAAACTGGATAGGTAAAGATAAAGTTGTAAATCATCATTTAGATGTTCCTTTTAAGGTACTAGAGCATTCCTATGGCTTTCAAAACGGTGATATAACAGAAAAAGAAACAAGTAGTGGTAATAAAATAATTCACGGAGACAATCTAGAAGCATTAAAAGCTCTTTTACCTGAATACGAAAATAGAATAAATTGTATTTATATTGATCCACCATATAATACCGGAGAAGAAAAATGGAAATACAATGATAACGTAAATCATCCTAAAATAAAAAAATGGTTAAATGATTTTGTGGGAAAAGAAGGTGAAGATTTAAGCAGGCATGATAAATGGTTATGTATGATATATCCAAGGTTAAAACTATTACAAAAACTACTAGCAGATGAAGGTGTAATTTTTATTTCTATAGATGATCATGAAGTTCATAATCTGATTTCAATTACAAATGAAATATTTGGAGTTCAAAACAAAGTTGCTTTATTAAGTTGGGAAAAGAAGAAAAAGGGTTCTCATTTAAATAATTGGATTACAAATGTCAAAGAGTATGTAATTGTATATTGTAAGAATAAGGCACATTTTAAGGGATTAATAGGGCAAGTTGTAAATCACAAAGAAACTTATCCATGTATTAATCCGGGCAATACTGTTGGATCAAGAATAATTCCTAAAGGTGTTAAATCCACATTCCGTGAAAAAAATCATATATTACCAAAAGGGAGTATAATTTCTGCTGGAAATATGAGTTTAGAGCTTGAATCAGAACTTGAATTGGAGAATGGTTTTTTAAAAAATGATGTGACGATTAAAAGCGAATGGAGATATGGTCAAGATAAAATAAATGAGTTTGCAAAATCTAATGAATTATATTTCACAAGAGATTTATATTTGAGAAGAGAAGTAACTGAACCAAGATCTAAACGATTAAAAGATTGGCTACCAAGAGTAGATAATGAATATCTATTAGAATTAAAAAGTGCATTGATTAATGAGTATGAAAAGAAAGTAATTGATAATGATTTAATTAACGAAATTAAAGATCAAATAAATAAAATAGAACTATCAACACATAAAAATTTTGACACTGAAAATTTGAATGCTAGTGGATGGGGATCTAATGAAGATGGGGATGAAGAAAATAGAAAAATATTTAATAAAAAAGTATTTGATTTTCCTAAACCTTCAAAATTAATTTCAAAACTTATTTGTTCATTCAGAGACAAAAATGCAATTATACTTGATAGTTTTGCCGGCTCTGGGACAACGGCACATGCTGTTTTAAATTTAAATGAACAAGATGGTGGCAATAGAAAGTTTATACTTATTGAAATGGAAGATTATGCAGAGACAATTACTTCTGAAAGGGTGAAAAGAGTCATTAATGGTTATGCAGATATTTCTGGTACAGGTGGTAGTTTTGATTTTTACAGATTAGAACAATCACTTTTCAAAGAGGATGGAAATTTAAACGAAACTGTTGATATTGAAAAAATAAGGAGTTATGTTTATTACACTGAAACTAAAACTATACTTAATAATCAAAAATACATTGATAATAAGTACTTCTTAAATAAATACAATGACACCGCTTATTATTTTTATTACAAACCAGAAACGCCTAATGAATCTACAACATTAAATCATGAGTTCTTAGCAACAATGAAGACTAAAGCTGAACAGTATATAATATATGCTGACAATGTTAGTCTCGATGAATCATTCATGAAGACACATAATATTATTTTCAAAAAAATCCCAAGAGGTATAACAAGATTTTAAAAAATGGAATTAAAACCTTATCAACAACAAGTAATCACTGATCTTTCTATATTTTTGGAATATATTCAAGAAACCAAAGATGTAAAAGAGGCATTTTATGATTTTTGGGCAAAGCATCCAAAAACACCTTTATTTCCATTTGTTGGAGCTGCAATTGAACCTTATAAAAATAATATTCCAAGAGTTCCTCATATTTGTGTAAAAGTACCAACTGCCGGTGGCAAAACTTTTATTGCATGTAATGCTATAAAAACTATATATGATTCTTTTCCATTAGAAAAACCAAAAGCAGTTATTTGGTTGGTACCATCAATTACAATTTTAGATCAAACAATTAAAAATTTAAAAGATCCTTCACATCCATACCGTCAAAAAATTAACGCTCATTTTGGAAATAAAGTTGAGGTTTTTGACAAAGCAACATTGCTTCAGGGGAGTGGTTTTAATATTACTTCTATAAAAGAGCAATTAAATATTTTAGTTTTTAGTTTTGATAGTTTAAGAGCAAGAAACAAAGAAGATAGGAAGGTTTTTCAAGAAAACGGGAATTTACAATCTTTTGAAGCAGTTTTAGGCAAAGAAAATGACATTACTTTAGGTGCGGTAATAAAATACCTAAATCCATTAGTCATAGTTGATGAGAGTCACAACGCAGAAAGTGATTTAAGTGTCGATATGCTTAAAGAAATTAATCCTTGTTTTATACTAGATTTAACAGCAACACCAAGAAACAATAGTAACATTATTAGTTTTATTGATGCCTTAGAATTGAAGAAAGAAAATATGGTGAAACTTCCTGTTATTGTTTACAATCATCAGGACAAAACAGAAGTAATTAATTCATCTCTACAATTACAAAGACGCTTAGAAATTCAAGCAATTGAAGAAGAGAAAAATGGAGGGAAGTATATTCGTCCAATAGTTTTATTTCAAGTACAACCCAAAAATGGAAAAGACTTTATTAACGAAGAAGAAGAAAAATCAAATGTTCAAAAATTAAAAGAAAAATTAATTGAACTTAAAATTCCAGAGAATCAAATTAAAATAAAGACGGCAATCATCAATGAAATCAAAAACGAAGATTTGATGAGCAAAGATTGTGAAGTTCGGTTTATAATCACAATTAATGCTTTGAAAGAAGGTTGGGATTGTCCTTTTGCATATGTTTTAGCATCTTTAGCAGATAAAAGTTCAGCTGTTGATGTAGAACAAATTTTAGGAAGAGTGTTAAGGCAACCTTATGTTACAAAACATAATTTTCCTTTACTTAATTTAAGTTATGTATTAACCGCTTCATCTAAATTTCTTGAAACATTAGATAATATTGTTAAAGGACTCAATAAAGCTGGATTTAGTGATAAGGATTATAAATTAGTTAATTCAACAACAATTGAAGAACCAAAAAAACAAAATCCATTAGCCCAACTTGATGTTTTTGCTAGTAATGAACAAACAGTAAATAATAATATTGAAGATATTACTGAAGATATTGATGTAACAAGAATTTCAATGCCAGATGAAATAGCATCACCAAATACAACAATTTCAGAAATTGAGAAAACTGCTTTTAACCAAAATGAAATTTTTGAGAGAACCGTTTCTGAGATAGACGAAAACAAAATAATTGTTTTACCTAACGAAATTCAACAACTCGTGAAATCATATAGTATTAAAAACATTTTTAAAGAAGAAGCTCAAAAAATTTCTCTCCCACAGTTCTTCTTAAAAGTTCCTGCAAATGATTTATTTGGAAAAAAAGAAGAAGAATTACCTCTAGAAAAAGAAAATTTATTGGAAGGTTTTAAACTAAGTCAAGAAGAAAGGAAAATTGACTTTGCTAGTATTTCTTCTGAATTATACAAAGTAGATCTTGATGAAACAAAAAGCGAACATACACCGACTTTTGTAAGACTTGATGGTCTTGTAAAGGAAAGTGTAATGGCGTATATTCTTGACCCTTCAAGGAAAGATACAAGAATAAAAAATTTCACAAAAAGAATTATGGATATAATTGGAAATATGTATCCGATTCCAGACAAAGAAATTGAAAAATATATTAAACTAATTTTAGAAGATTTCACTGATGAGCAGTTTAATGATTTTGCTAATAATGAATACACTTATACAGATAAAATAAAAAATAAAATAAAATTTTTATCTGAGGCATTTGCCGAACAAAAATTTAAAGATTTTTTAGATACTGATAAAGTATTTATAAAACCTTCATTTAATTTACCTAACAATATTTCTCCAGGTACAACTTCAAAAGATATTACAAAATCGCTTTATGAAAAAGAGGGAAGTATGAATGGATATGAAGAGAAAGTTATTAATGAAATAGGTAACATGACAAATATTTCTTTTTGGACCAGAAATATCGAAAGAAGAGGATTTAGGATAAATGGTTTTGTGAATCACTACCCTGATTTTATTATTCAAACAAAAAGTGGTAAAACTATAATTCTTGAAACTAAAGGAGACCACTTAGATGCTGAACAAAAAATTAGACTTGGAAATTTTTGGGCTAGTAAAGCTGGGAATAATTATAGATATTTTATGGTGTATGAAAGAAGAACAGTTGATGGTGCATATAAATTAGAAGATTTTTTAAACTTAATTAAAAATATTTAAAAGTACTAAAATGATAATTTAGAAGATGCCGTAAGGGATTAAAAATAATTAAGATTCAAATAAGCGACCAACATTTGAATAATAAAACTACCTAATGAGTAACTGATTTCTAAGATAAAGAGCAGTTTTATACACATTTGTCTCTTTCAAAGCATATAGAAAATAATTTATGTTTTCTAAACTTAGTTTGGATAAAATATCGTAGCTTTTCTTATGGCATTTTCTATACTTTTTACCACTTCCACAAAAACAAATAGAAACGCGATCTATTTTTTTACCTTCAATAATTTGATTTAATCCAAATTCAATATTAAAAACATTGTCAGTCATAAAAGTTTCTTCAAAAAACTCAATCCAACCTTTACTACCATGAGAACGTTCTTTTAAAAAATACCCATTTTGACTTCTGAAAATTTGGCTGTAAAAATAATTTTTAACTTGATTATCTATGAAAGAAAGTAAAGTTAAGCCACTATTGCAAATGATTATTTCTTCAGGTGGAGAAGCTAAACAACAATTTCCTGTAGCTTCAAAAATATGCCAATCTACATTTTTTGGTATACGAAACCCAGTTTCAAATACCAAAGGAAAACTATTGGGGTATTCAGCTACAGCCCTAATTTCAATTTGATAGATATCTTCTACGCCTCCATAATCATTATTCAAAGCTAAACAACCAAAAATACAAGGAATACCATCTTCACTTTTTAAAGATAACTCCTTGTATTTTTCTAAAACTACTAATGCATGTTCTTTAAAAAGGGTATAACCATCCATATTTTTATTTTCCCCAAGGTTTTGATAATGCAGCTCCAATTGTTGTAGTAGCATTACTATTAGATTGTTCTTTTTTATCTTCTCCATCAGGAAATTTGGTTCCTAAATGTTTTTGCCATAATCTACTAGCTTTTAGTTGATTTTGCTCCTTTAATGCAGCTTCCGCATCAGAAAGAAAACTATCCAAATTGTTTAGAAAGTTATTTTTTCTATTTTCATCATAATCAGCAAATAAATCATCTTTCGGTGTTACAGGAACTATACATTCAAATTTTTGTGCTAAAGCTTTTTTAATTTCTCTTAAAATATCGGTTAATATAATATCATCCCTATCATTAAGTACAATTCTATCTTTAGCATTCATCGCTAAAATAGTCATCGCAAGCCCACTTGGCATTTTGTTTCTTTTATAGTCACACCAAGCTTTTAACTCCTTAATGGTTTTAATAATTTTTCCATCAGCATCCTTGTTTTCATTAAACCAATCTATGAGTGCTTTTGGATCACTATCTTCCCAACCATTATTTTTAACTGCCAATTTATATTCTTGTCCATCAATTTTATAATAAACTGGAATATCAATTTCGTAATCTCCTGAAAAAATATTTCTAATACATTTTTTCCTATGTTCTGGTGAAGTAGAAGTATAACCGTTAACAGCATCCCAAATCCAATTTTGTAACGTGGTTGCAGTAACATCAGGGTTTCTAAAAAAATAAACACCATCATCCAAATCACAAATATCATCTTTAGTCCTAATACCAGTCTTCATTTTATAGGAGCCTTGTATGTAAAACTTTGGGACATATTCAGAATGATTTTCTTTAAAATATTTTCTAATTCTCTCTCTCAACCCATCTTTAGATGTGGTCATCTTTGTTTTCTTATTTGACGTTAGAGAAACTTCAGTATTAAATTCTCCAAACAATTTGTGACAATTTGCCATATCTATGTGTTTTTATAGTTCTTAATAGATTTAAAAAATTCTAGAATTTCAGGCTTTGTTGCGTATGTATTCCCAACTTGATTTCCTAATGATTTTATAGTGTATAACGTTTTTTTATCAGCTCTATCCATGGTAATAATATTCATTTGAGCTTTTGACAATTCAGGTGATTTTATTCGAAAGTATTTACCTTTTGGATTTATTTTAGGTACAATTTTTAATAAAAAGTAATCTGTAAAATAAGACTGACCATCTAATGCCGTTTGAAACATTTTCTCCTTCCAACCTATAATGGATTTTGATTTATTTGATGTTGATACCCAACCATTAGGGGTAGCTATACTAGAAATTGATAAAATACGAAAATCATCAAATTCTTTTCCCTCACCAACATAATAATCTAATGCTTCCAATAGTCCACATAATGAAGGGTTATTTGCCCAAACACCACCATCAGTATATAAGAAATTGTTATGTTCGTGAATAGGGTAATAGCTTGGTGCAGCAGAAGTAGCTAAAGCAATATCTACTAGCTTTATAGTATTATCAACAAAATGTTCAGTTTGCCAACCTGACTTTTTAAATACCTTTGGTTGACCATTTGTCAAATTAAAACTTGGTATACAAAGTAAATTAGTAGCATCATTCATCGTTTTGTTTCCAAACAAATCTTCAAGAATCCTTTTTAATGGCTTGACAGAATGTTTATTTGAAAAGAAAATTTGCCTAAAGGATTTAAATGAATTCTGAAAACCTCTAATCAAATTACTATTTGAAGTAGGAAAAATTTTAGAGCCGTTTTTTGTATATAAATCAACCAAATCATTCGCACTCATTCCATTCGCAAGTCCTATGGCAATTAATCCACCGGTTGAAGTACCACAAATCATGTCAAAATGATCAGCAATTTTTTTATCAGTTTTGTTTTCAAGTGATGCTAAAATTGATGCACTATATAATCCCTTAATTCCGCCACCATCAATTGAAAGTATTTTAAACGTTTTGCTTTCCATAATCAGTATTAATTAGTGCAATCATTATTACAATAAAACCTAGAAATAATCCAACAGATGCTTGGAAACTTTTTATTATATTATGTTGGATATCATTGCAGAAACTTTCACAATTATAGTTTATTAAACTATAAGGCATTCCTAATTTACCTAAAGCTTTCTCTACTAATTTTCTCCTTTCAAAATTGTTCCTTTGAAATTTTTCTACACGTGTTACACTTATTACATCTTGAAAAAAATCTTCAACTCTTGTTAACTTTACACCCACACCAATTATGTTTTCACAGATTAGATGCTGTCCTTGGCTATTATATCCAAGATATAATGCATGATGCTGCACAAACAAACTTTTTGGCACAACTACTCTGTCTCCAGGTTCTAAGTCTAATTGCCTTATTAATTGTAATTCTCTATTCATATTCTTATTTAATTGCTTTCATTGATATTAAATTGTCTAAATTATCTTTTGTAGTAGCATTGGCTTCACTCCTCAAATATTCTTTTCCAAATGCCTGAATATATATTACTTTGGATTTCATAAACCAATCTGGGTAATTCCATATTATTGTTCTGATAACATTACCTTTTTTTAATAAAGCTATTGTACTAGCCTCAGATGTTTTTTCACCCATATTCCATGAATCTCCATCATTAACAGGATGTAACATTACATGAGTAATGTTATTATTAGAATCTTTCCACACTCCTGATATTACATAATTTGCTGTCTTGCTCATTCTCTTTTTTTTAGTTAATCACCTTGTATACATTGTAATGCTATAAAAATTTCATAAATTGCCATTCCTATGGAAATTTTTTAAAAAATTTAAGCATTACTATAAAAATGAAGTCAGATAATAGAAAAGTTGCAACATTTGATGAGAAATGCCGTGCACTTCAGGAGATTTATACTTCTGAGTTTTACACGGTTCTTTTCAAGCATGCTATAATTCGGCTTAAGACTGTTTTTAATATAAAGTATAACAAGGAAAGAGGGTTTAGAGGTATTATGATTGAAGATGTAATTAATGATACAATAGAGTCATTTTTAAGAGATGGAGGCCGTCAATGGTATCCTGAAAAATTTCCTGACTTTCGAAAGCAGATTATTAGCGGACTGGATAGTGTAATTTATAACACTTTGAATGCGGAGCTTGAAAAAGCAAGTGACACATTTGAAATTTTAGAACATGATTCCGATATGTCTGAAGATGACGAAAAGTATAAGTTATTATTATCAGCATGTCATATAGAATTGGAATCAATGGGAGCAACAGATGTTGAATTACTGCTCTTTGAACCATATATCATTAATGAAATGAAGCGGAATGATTTGTCACGATTGCTTGGAATAAGTAATGAAGAATTAACAAATATCAAAAAGCGATTAGATCGCAAATTACCTCTTATTAAAGAAAAATTGAAAGTTTTGAATTATGAAAAATAAATTCATAAAAAAGATTGACGAAGCGATTATCTCTCAAGTTATTGAAGGAGATTCTAGTGCATATGATGAAATGCTTAAAGCAGATGGTCATGATATTGCTGATATGGAAACTTATGCTCAAAAGAACTTCCGTAAGCATTCTTTTTTGTTAAAAGGAATAATTAATAAGCAGAAAGATTTATTATTATTGGAAAGAGCTTCACTTTTATTGCAAAACGCTATTGAAAAAAATATCGATAAGCCAATTAGTTATTTAAAAGGGTTGATTACTAATAATCAATTTCAAGTTCAATATAGAAATCTTGAAAACTTGGATGTTGAAGAAATCAAAGAAATTATTAAAGATCAAAATTTATTAGAATTATTGGAGCAATTGGAAAATGATCAAAAATAAAAACGGTTCTAATAAAGCTAAAGCATTACTTGAGGAAATTGGCTTTGACGAAATTACCGACATTCCTATGGATATATTTGTTGCTGGACTTGGAGCAACATTAATTGAAGAGTCACTTCCTAATTCTGATGGTAAAATTATTCGCGGAAACACTAAAACTTTAATAAAAGTCAATTCGGATATTCAGTTCGAGGAAAGACGTCGTTTTACAATTGCTCACGAAGTCGGTCATTATTTATTGCATAGTAAGCTTGAACTTGAAGTACATAATGAAACTTCTAATTCGTTAAATTGGTTCAATTCTGCCGAACAGCAAGCAAAAAAAGGAGTTCAGGAGTGGGAAGCAAACGATTTTGCAGCAGAATTATTAATGCCTGAAGCATTAGTTAGAAAAGAAACCTTCCGTAAAAAATTTTCGCCTGATTTAGTTAAACAGCTCTCAACAAGATTTAAAACAAGTATAACATCGATTATCTATCGATTGTTATCTTTAGATATATATCCACTTTTTGTTGTCTTTATAAGTGCTGGTATTGTTAGGTATTGGAGTAAATCCAATAATTTTTGGGTAAGAGTTCAAAATATAACTAAACTTCCACCACCACAAAATTCCGTGGCTGAAGAATATATTGAAGCAGGGTATGAGTATATTTACACTGGTAGGGATAAGACTCAGACTATAGATAAATCAACTTGGTTCGAATTAAAAGAGGATGAGGATGATAGTAATTTTTTTGAATATTGTATTCCAACAAAGCAATATCAGACCATAATTTCGGTAATATGGGAAGAATAAGATGTATAACAATTTTTTAATTATTGTACCTATTTATTAGTAACAAGTTCAACCACTAAACATCTTTTTTTAAATTATTCTTGCAAGTATAATTTATTTGATTATCTTTGCACCCGTAAGATTTCAAATTTGTTATTCAGCTATGAGGAGCAAAAGCGAGACCCTAAATTAGGAAATAAAGATATACTACTTGGATATCAACGCATAAGAGAAGGAGTACAAATCCCTCTTTCTCCGCAA
>CAZULO010000035.1:0-19321 GCA_964621245.1 uncultured Flavobacterium sp. | reverse complement strand
CTCGATTAGTACTTGTTGTGGCATCAATTACAAAATATCCGTTTTGCAAATCACCTGTTTCTTGATTCATTGGAACAACTACGTAGACGTGAGTAAATGCACTCGGGTTATGCGTAGGTTGTTTTATTTGTCTTATGAAGTGCTTAATACCTAATTCTTTTAAAATGCAACTGGCAAAAATTGAATAACTTTTACAATCAATACCTATGCTTCTGTTTTCAAATGAATTACTTGGCGTGCGCAACAATTGATTAATTCCGTCGGCTTTATATTGAATGTGGTTGTATAACCAGCTATAAATGCGATCGCAAGTTTCGGAAACACTATTTTGTTGTAATAGCTTTGCAATGCTTTTGGCTTGAAAACTATATCTATCAATAATGTTAGTCATTAATCTTACAGAGTGAAAAGTATTACCGTTTCCCAATGCCTCGCTTTTACCTGTTGCTTTTGGGAAAAGCGGTTCATACTCTTTGCCCGATAGTATTTGTCTGTGTAAAACTCGATTAATATTCATTTTTTATACTACTATCTTTTTCGATTTGATGATTAAAACTTTTTCATAATAAAAACGTTTGTTCCTTTTTTTGAATACAAAGTTGCGGACAAAAAAAAACCGTTGCAGTAATTTGCAACGGTTTGTAAAAGTTTGTAAGAGAAAGTTTTATTTAGTTTTTGTTTGTACTCGGTTTTGTTTTATTAAAAAATTATTTTTTGGTTTTTGGAAAAATTTACTTTTCGGTATCTCGAAAAAATCATTTTGCAAAGGCGGTAATTGTAGAGGTGCTTCAAATTTTATTACCTTGTTAAATATCGGTCTTCGCTCTATCACTTTAAAGTACTTTAATTCTGTTTTTAAAGCTTCTTGCTCAATTTCCTGCAAAAGCATTAGCATTGCAAAAATTCTTAATTTACGGATTTTTTTTTCCATTTCTGAAAATCAAATTATTAATTTTTATTGTTGTTTTCGTATTCCCATTCGTTTGATTCTTGTGATAAAAAAGCCTTTGATTTTTTAATCAATTTCTTTTTATCCTTTTTTAATTCTGATGTAATTGGAATATTAATTCCAGCACCAAACATACCAGCTTTATAACCGCATCTTGGACACCAGTACTCATAACCAACAAACCTAAAAGTAAAAATCAAAGGTGTTTTACTATCACATTTGCAAACTTTAATTGTATTCTTTTCCATAATTTTTGTTGTGTTAATTTGTTATTTTGAGTGAAATTTAATTGTAAGCCTACTTCTTATTAAAAATGTACTTGTCTGTGCTTGACTATCTAAAAGCTTCTTAAAATGCTTGTTTTTGAGTTCTTCGCCGACAATGGTATGATATTTACCCGCTCCAATCAACTTGAAGCGGTTTTCTGATGCTAATTTGTACTTAATGATGAAGTTTTTGTTTATAAAAACCTGCAATCTGTCTTTTGATTTTTTTGCCATAATTTCAACGTTTGTAACCTATGGTAAAAAGGTCTTCTTCGTATATTGCTTCGCTCCATAAATTTTTCCAGCAAATAGCTTTTAAGCACCAAACTTTTTTAGCTTCTTTTTCTGAAATGTTTTCATGCTTCACTATCGCTTCTATTATTTTTGTGTTAGCTTCTCGGAATGTAAAACCACACTTTTGCAAAATCTCTCTTGCTTTCCATTTGCTTGGTGCTACTGGCATTTTTTTTAATTCTACTGGTTTAGTTTCTAATGACATATTGAAAAAGTTTTAATTGTTGAAATAATGCGATTCGTTTTTTGATTGATGATTGATTTATTTTTTCTTCTTACGTTTAGGAATGAAAATCGGACTGCCTGAAGTTCTCCAAATAAATACTTCACTTTGTCTTGACTGACTCTCAATTTGCTCTTTTCTATCTCTATGGAATTTGTAATCTGCTTTTTTCATAAGTTTGTTTTTTGTTTGATGATTGATTTTAATAAATTATTAAGCGCCGTAATTTTCTGTTTCTAAAAGCGATTTGAGTAATTTTATTTGATTCTTTATTACAACAATATCGTTGATTAGAAACAAGCCAGTTAAAAGTGCTTTGTCTTTATCTTTTAACTCTGTTTTCTTTTGCAAAACCTTGTCTTTTAACTCCTGTATTTTGCTTTGAATTTTTTCTTCTACTGACATTTTTTATAGTTTTAATTTCACTTCTTCACGTAAATACTCAATTGTTTTCATTCTAATAAATCTTTAAGGGTTTTCATTTTTATTTCAAACATATAATTGCATTTTTCGATGGCTTTTTTGTAAAAATCATTTTCTGAATTTTTTATTTTTTTTAAATTTTCTTCTATCATATCTTCACATACTTGAATTCGTATTTCAATTTTTGTTTTCAAATCCATAGCTAAATTTTTAAAGGTTCGTTTTTCTTTTCGTAAAGTATTCTGTATAAATCTTTTATTTTATCCCATAATTCAATATGAGCGTATTTGTTTTTATCTACCTTTTTAGCGATATATTTTTCCTCTCCAATTGTTTCAACACCTTTAATTGAAACAGCTATTTTGCAAACATTACCATTGGTTACTATTGGTACAGGATAAATGAAAATTTCTTTTTCCCAGCAGTATTTTGTATGGAAGTAATAAGCCGTTTTCATACTAAAATTTTTCGTTATCTATTACATCAAAAAAATCGGTTGTATCTTTTGTTTCAGCTTCAATAGCTTGTAAGCTTTCTTCTTTTGCAACGGCTTCATTTTCTTTGTCTGTAGTAACAAAGTATTGCGGTACTGAATTATTAGCAAGGTTCTTAACTCGTTTTTCTTCTAAACCCCAATTCATAGCTTTGCAATATTCCTCTAAAGCTTCATTTAATTTTTGTTTGGTTTTTGTTCCACCGAAATCATCTAAGTAATATTTAGCAAGTGCCGACTTTTCAAAGTATTTATCTTTTCTATCATCGTCAGCAAAAAACTTGTCAAAACATTTGCGGAAATCATCGCCAATTTTTTGCCAGCGATTTTTTTCAATCATAGTATCTATTGGCGTTTCTACTGGTTCAGAACATTGCAAATAAAATTGAATACATTGCAATTGAAAATTATAATCATTATTCCAGTTTACTACTCCGTAATCGTTAGTCATAATATCTTTACCGCCAAAATCATCTTTAATAGCACGGCTAAAAGCGTAATTATTGTTTTCAGATGCTTTGTGATAGTAGTCTGAATTATAGTAAGCTAACAAACGGCGCAATGTACTTTCATCGACGTCATTAGGCGCAAAGTTGGTAGTTGCACCAATTTTGGCACTATCTTTAAAAGGAATATCATAAATGACACCGCCTTTTTGATTGGCTTCAAAATTTGAAGTGATAAGCGTATAGAAATAACGCATATTTTGGTATGGGCTTAAATCGTCAAAAACTACAAATTGAGTTCTTGGCGTTACTCCGTTTAATGGAAAACTATTTTTTGGATTGTTTAAGTTTTCGCCATTAATTACACGAGTTTTTAGCATTGAACTTAAACCAGTAAGCAAAAACGTTTTTCCTGTACCACCTTTTGACGTTTTTATTGATTGTCCGCCAGCGTAATCCATACCTAAAACCATTTTTGCATTAGACAAAACTTTGTACTGGTGCAAAAGGTAGCCAACGCAATACATTTTATTCATTAGGTGCAATTCCTGCAAATAGTTTTCGTCTGCACTTAAATTATTACTTGCAATGTTAAAATTATTAGTGTCTTTACCTGTTAAGTCTGCATCTTTTTGCCAAAATATTCGGCTGGTATTAATTAACACCTTGAAATAATTACTATAGTTGTCAGTAATTTTTATGCGCTTGCGTTTAAACTCGTCTTCGTATATTTCGAAACACGGCTTTTTTATGTCGAAAATATGATCTATAATATTTTCTTCCCAAACATTGATTTGATTATTGACGTAAGGCAATTTTTCAATACCATTTGCAGTAACTTTGCAAATGCAATTTTTGAAAAAATAATACTGGAAATCTACACCGCAACTATTTTTTACAAACTCGTAATAAGGCAAAGCTTTTAAAGTGTTAGCGTTAAAAATATTGCTTCTTATTACTTGGTTATAAACCTTAATATCAATATAGTTTTCGTCCAGCCAGTCGGTTGTGAATTTTCTAATATCAGACGGGTACGTTTGTTGAATAACATTATTTTCAACTCGTAAAAAATAGCCGTCGTCTTCTTTTCCTGTATCGTTTGTTTTGTAAGGTTGTTTGTATAATCTAAAATCGTTGTACTTTAAGAAATTAAGCGTTTTTTTAGGATTGATTTTAGTGGTTTTTTCGTCTTTATCCCAAAACTGAAACTCTAACGCTAAACTTTTAATTTGCTCAAACATAGCCTTAACCTGTTCAAGCTTCAAATTTTTAAGTTTACGAACCCAGTCCGCAACGTCTTTTTTATTTTCTGCGATTAAATCTTTAGGCAGAAACACAATTTTACATTTCAAGTGTTTTAAACCTAATGCAGTAGCTTGTTTTATTCCTGTATTATCTAAATCGGGAACGTAATAAACTTGCTTGCAAATCTTTTGCAAACGTCGCATTTGTTCTTTTGTAATTATTTCAGCTTCACTATTGAACCAAATTGTATAATAGCCTAATGATGCTAAATTCATACCGTCAGAACCGCCAGTACAAATAAAAACCTCTTTTAGTTTCTCGTTATTAATTTGTTCAAGTATCGATTTTCTTTCACTTGGCGAAGTAGCTTCTTTCAATTGTTTGTAAAGTACATCGATATAAGTTTCATCTACTTGCTCAAATAACCATTCCCAGCCATATATAAAAGATTCGGGTTTAGTACCTAAAAAATGGTGCTTTAAAGAATATTTATCATTCTTATTAGCTTTAGGCTCGTACATTTTTGCAAAGTCTTTGTTATCGTATGCAAAAATTGGATAATCAGCAGTAGCCGTTACAATTATTTCGGTTGCTTTTTCGGTTTTAGAAGACAAAACAACTTTGCTGTATTGTTCAACGCTTTTGAAATTGTAACGCTTGCAAATATCATCAGTTAAAAAAGGAGCGAAAAACTTATAATCCGCATATTTTTTAAGTGTTTTCAGTTTGAAAGTTCCTATTTCTTTGTCGCAGTCTTTAAACTCTGTTGTTGGTTTAAAAGAATGAACGTTTGTTTTTGCAATGCCATATTTTTCACATAAGAATTGTAAAGCATCTTTAAACTCTAAACCTCTTTCTTTTGCAACGTAATCAATTGCATTGTGTTTTTCTTTGCTGGAATGATTGTATATAACATACACGCCGTTTTTACCTAACTTATTAGTAAGAGTGGTACTCGGTGTATTTTCGTTATGAGTTTTAAAGTGTTTGTTTTTGTTTTCTAAACCAATAGATTCGGGAAATTCCGAATGCCAAAAGTCTAAACCAAAATTAGTAACTTCCCATAACTGGTTGATGTCATAAGGATAGTTACTCATTTGAAACTAATTCAAAAGTTGTGTTTATTTGATTTACTTCGTTTTGTTCCTTTTGCAAACCAACTAATCTATTTTCGTAAATGCTTTGTAAATTAATGTAGATAGCTTCTAACTTTAATTTTTCAAACTCTGTAAAATTTGAGATTTCTAAAGCACTAATATTGTTTTTGCAAGCTGAAATAGCTTTTTGCAAATGTTCTTGATTAAAAATGAATGTAGGTATCATATTAAATGCTTTGTTTGAAACTGGTTAATTTTTCTCTATTCTTTTTTACTTTTTTAACTAAATTGAAAATCGCTTTTTCGACTTCTAAATTTTCAGTTTCAGCGTTGATAATTCCGTTTATACTTCGAGTACTAAAAGGATTTCCGTTTTTATTGAAAACGCCCAGCCTACTCAATTCGGGTAAAATACTACGGCTATATTGTTTGCCTAAATATTTTATTATCGTGTTTTTGTCTTCGGGTTGTATCATTTTAATTTTCGGATTTAATTTCGTTTTCTAATCTTGTAATTGTGCGTTGCAAATGGTCGATGCGTGGTTTAAGATTTTTTTGAATTACTGATTTTTTATAATTTGAGAAATAATCCAAAACTGGATACCAGTAAATACTTTCTTTATTTTGTAATAAATCATAAAATAATTCTTGCTTAACAATCAAATATTTTTCATATCCAAATTGTCTATTCAAAAAAGAATTTAAGTATTTACAAAAACCGTCATCAGTTTTATTTTCAATCAAAAAATTTAAAAAACCAACCTTGTAAGAGTTTGTCCAATCTTTATGCATCTGCTTAACCACTTCTAATATTTCTGATTTTCGCATAATTATTTTATAAAATGTTAGTATTTGGCACTTGTTTTGCAAAGGTTTTACAGGTGTTTTTGAGGATTTTTTAAACGCGTTAAAAAAGGCTTTTTTTTAATGCAGTAATATTTTAAAAAATCATAAATTGCACTTCGTAATATTTGCGCTTTCACTTCGTAATGATGTAGCAAATATCGTAATTATTTTCGAGTAAAAAAATATATTCGTAATTATTTTCGATTAATTTATAAAAATACAAAATTTTGGAAACTATTAACTTAAGAATCAATGAATTAGCAATAGAGTTTTTTAACGGAAATAACGTTAAATTTGCTAATGCTATTGAAAGTTCGGAGGCTAATATTAGAAATTATAGAAAAAACGGACAACCAAAACTAGATTTTATCGTAAAAACTTGCGATATTTTAAAAATAAATTTCGAATGGCTTTTAACTGGGAAAGGTGATAAATTTCATAATGAGTATTTACAAAATGAAGAACCTTTGCAAACAACAAACGAATCGAAAATTAAATTTTTGATAGACGACACAAATTATGATCTATTAAAACAGCAAAACGAACTTTACAAAAAAAACGCTGAACTCTACAAAGAACAGGCAGAACTTTACAAAGAAAAATACGAAAACTGTGAGAAGGAAAAAAAATCTAAAAGCGGTATTAAATAAGTGGTTTTCTTACAACTAATTAGCCTTTTAATTCTTACATTTACGATATAAATTTTAAAAAAAACAAAATGAAAAAAATTATTATTACTGGATTTTTGATATTTTCATCTATCTTTTGCAACGCTCAAAAAGAAGCACAACTAAGTAAAGAGATTGTTACAATAAGTAACGGCAAAATGAATTTCGACGAATACTACATTGCTAGCCACAAAGGAGAAAGTTCGCAAATTAAAATACATGCAGAAATTACAGATAATGGTTTCATGAGTCGTGATAATTTCGTTTACTGGACAGGTGTTTCTGTTCAAGATGTTTTAGAGGGAATTTTAGACGAAAACGCCGTTACTGAAATGGTTGAAGAAATAACAGGAAGTGCAGATATTACTTTAAACATGTATTACTCTAAAACTGGTGTACAAATGGAATTAGATATTGCAGGCGAAAAAACAAAAACTATGTTAAAGTGGTCCGAATTACTTTAATTAAACTGGTTTAAATTATTAAACCGATAAAATAATATTTTCAAATAGGCTAAAATTTCCGTTTTTGCCTATTTTTTTTATATTATATTAAATAAAGTTTCCTAAATTTAGGAAACAATAAGAAATAAGGAAACCAATAAGGAAACCAACCAAACCAATAAAATCAAGGGTTTAGCGTTAATGTTTCCTAGTTTCCTAAATTTTTAAAAAAAATAAATGATTGGGGAAAGGGGAAAGAAAATCCTTTTAATTATTTTTATAAAAAAAAGGTGTTAAAAAGGTGTTCGGGGAAACCCCTCACATTTTTTTTCATTCATAAAACAAGCCTACGGCGATTGTTTTATGAACGTTGCGGAGTATTGGCACGTGTCAAAATTGTGTCAAAAACAGGCTAAAAACAGCCAAAAACGAATTACAAGTAACTGATAAACAAATAGAGAAAGAATGAAAATTATAAAAATAATATCCCTTCCTCTCTGCAAAATATAAAGAAATATGAAATTTTTATTTTTTATATGTTTCCCTTTTCTTTGTTTCGCACAAGAAATTCAACCTAAAGACACGGTTGCTGTGCTAGATTCTTTATATAGAGAAGATCAATTTTACGCATCTTTAAGTTATGACTTAGTTCAAAACAGACCGGCGGGATTTAAACAATTTTCTTTTTCACCAGGCATTACCTTCGGAATTTTAAGAGATTTTCCTATTTCTAAAAACAGACATTGGGCTATTGCTCCAGGCGTAGGATATTCATACCATAATATCAAACAATTTATCAATTCTGATGCGTTAGTTGGGAGCACTTCTTTACTTCCATCTGAAAACATAAGAACAGGAATTTCTACACATGCAATCGAATTTCCTTTAGAGGTACGTTGGCGAAATTCTAACCCTAGCAATCATAGTTTTTGGAGAATATATACCGGTTTTAAAGCCAGTTATGTGTTTAATTCGAAATTAAAAATTGAATCCTCTACTGGAAGCACTAAAGAATCTATTTCTGATGAAATTAACAGGTGGCAATATGGGGCATATATTTCTGTAGGATTCAACACTTGGAATCCCTTTATTTATTATGGCTTAAATCCGATTTTTAAGGAAGGGTCTAAAATAAGTAATTTTAATGTGGGATTGCAGTTTTACATCTTATAAAACCAAACCAAAACCTGAGGAATTGCACCTATTAAAAGCCCAATCACTAATTCTATTGGGGTATGCGCTTTCATATACAAACGAGACGATGCAACAAATCCTACACAAACTACTAAAAAAGCGATCAAATAAGTAGCTTCTATTTCAAAGTAACTGGTAAACATCAAAACAAAAACTAGTAAGGAAGTACTACCTAACAAGTGTAAACTTGCTTTAAATTTTAACATTACCGAAAGAAAAACTAAAAAAGAACTGATCAATCCTGCTTTAAAAAAAAGATAAAGTTCTGGAAAATGGGTTTCCAAAACCGTGAATCTCAACAAACAATATAGCAAGATAATCTGGATAAAAATAGGGCATTTTCTTTCTTGTAAAGTTGCTTCTGTAAATGATTTTACAATGTTTAAGGTTCGCAATAGCAAGTAAAAACAGATCGGAAGTAATATGGTAAGTATAAAAATCTGAACGAAAGAAATATACAACTCGGCGTTATAGCTAAAATTATTAGTGACGATTAAATACAAAAGAGCCCCATAGATAGAAACAAAAATAGGGTGAAATACATATGAAAATGGAACTAAAATAAATTTTGTTTTCAAAGGAATGGATTTAATACTAAAATACAAAAATACCTTTGTAGTTCAAACCACAGCGGGACTTTGCAAGCTAATCGTTACATTTTCTTTCTTAAACGAGCTACTGGAATATCTAATTGTTCTCTATATTTCGCAATAGTTCTTCTGGCAATCGGAAAGCCTTTTTCTTTTAAAATTGCAGCTAAATCTTCATCTGGCAAAGGTTTGCTTTTATCTTCATCTGAGATTATGCGTTCTAAAATATTTTTGATTTCAATGGTAGAAACATCTTCCCCTTGGTCGTTTTTCATCGCTTCGGAAAAGAATTCTTTGATTAATTTCGTACCATAAGGTGTATCTACATATTTACTATTCGCCACACGAGAAATGGTAGAAATATCTAAACCAATCATGTCGGCTATATCTTTTAGAATCATCGGTTTTAACTTTGATTCTTCGCCGTCTAAGAAATATTCTTGTTGGAAATACATAATGGCATTCATCGTCACAAATAAAGTTTCCTGACGTTGTTTAATCGCATCAATAAACCATTTGGCAGAATCTAGCTTTTGTTTGATGAATTGTACCGCATCTTTTTGCGAATTTGATTTATCGCTAGACACTTTATAGGTTTGCAGCATTTCTTGATAGTCTTTAGAAACGTGCAATTCTGGTGCATTTCTGCCGTTTAAAAGCAACTCTAATTCGCCGTCTACAATTCGAATGGTAAAATCAGGAACCACATGTTCCACCATTCTGCTGTTGCTATCAAAACTTCCACCTGGCTTAGGATTTAGTTTTTCGATTTCTTCAATAGCTTTTTTTAATTGTTCTTTGGTACAATCAAATTTCAGTAATAATTTATCGTAATGTTTTTTGGTAAAGGCATCAAACTGTTTGTCAACGATAGAAATCGCTAAATGCACCGAATCAGTCGGTGTTTTGTGCTTCAATTGAATGAGTAAACATTCTTGTAAATCTCTCGCACCAACTCCTGAAGGTTCTAATTGTTGTACGATGTGTAAGATTCGTTCTACCGTTTTTTCATCAGTATAAACACCTTGCGTAAACGCCATATCGTCTACAATATCCTGAATGGTTCTTCTGATATAACCAGAATCTTCAATACTTCCCACCAAAAATTCAGCAATTTCGCGGTCATCTTCAGTCAGAATAAATGTATTTAACTGATTAATTAAATCTTGATGAAAACTCACTTGCGCTTGCATCGGCATGCTTCTGTCTTCATCATCATCGCTATAATTATTACTTTGGTATTTGTAATCTGGTGTTTCGTCGTTGCTTAAATATTCATCGATGTTGATATCACCAGTGTCGATTTGGTCGTTATCATAATCATCGTAATTGTCGTCATTTGACGCATCATTATAATCATCTAACGATTCATTATTGTCATCTAAACTTCCTTCTAAAGCTGGATTTTCAACCATTTCTTCTTGCAAACGTTGCTCAAAAGCTTGCGTAGGCAATTGAATTAACTTCATCAACTGAATTTGTTGTGGAGATAATTTTTGCGATAATTTGAAATTTAAACTGTGTTTAAGCATAGTATTTAAGGCACTAATTTTTTGTTTGCTACAAAGACGCTAAGGCACGAAGTTTTTTTTTACTTCACTTTGTTAATTTTAAGGCACTAACTTTTTTCTTTGCCACGAAGACGCAAAGGCACGAAGTTTTTTTGTTTACTTCACTTTGTGAATTTTAAGGCACTAATTTTTTACTTTGCCACAAAGACACAAAGGCACGAAGTTTTTCTGTTTACTTTCGTAAAGCTTAATTTTTCTTTGACTTAGTGGCTTTCTGGCTTTTTTTATGTGTTTATAAATCTTTTAATTCCGTTTTTAATCAATGGTACATTAAAATTTATTAGAAAACCTAACTTGTTATTTGTTAATTTTAAATGACTTATTATTTGTGCGGTCCAAACTGCATTTACTAATTCAACGGCTTTAACCTCAACGATAACTAAATCATCAACAATAATATCTAATCTTAAATTCTCTTTTAACTTAACTCCATCATAAATGATTGGAACATCAACTTGTCTTTTTACTTCAAGTCCAGTTTTAGAAATTTCATAAACTAAACAAGCTTCATAAACTTTTTCTAATAATCCAGGACCTAATTCTTTATGAACTTTGAATGCTGAATTTACGATAATTTCGGCAATTTCTTCGATTCTCTCATTTGGCATATAATTTATTTTAAAGGCGTTAAGTTTTTTTTGCCACAAAGGCGCTAAGGCACGAAGTTTTTGTTTACTTCACTTTGCAAATTTTAAGGCTCTATTTTTTTGCCACAAACACACAAAGCAAAATTTTCTTTGCGACTTTGCGTCTTCGTGGCTATTTTTTGCGTCTTAGAATTCTGCGTTATCTGGCGTTCTTGGGAAAGGAATTACGTCGCGGATATTGGTCATACCTGTTACGAATAATACCAATCTTTCGAAGCCTAATCCAAAACCTGAATGTACGGCTGTTCCAAATCTACGCGTATCTAAATACCACCATAATTCTTCTTCTTCAATTCCTAAAACTTTCATTTTTTCGATTAAAACGTCTAAACGTTCTTCTCTTTGAGAACCTCCAACAATTTCTCCAATGCCTGGGAATAAAATATCCATGGCTCTTACCGTTTCTTTTCCTGGTTCTGTTCCGTCATTTAAACGCATGTAAAATGCTTTAATTTTCGCAGGATAATCGAATAAAATTACTGGACATTTGAAATGTTTTTCCACTAAGAAACGTTCGTGTTCTGATTGTAAATCAGCACCCCATTCGTCAATTAAATATTGGAATTTTTTATTTTTGTTTGGTTTCGAATTCTTTAAAATATCGATTGCTTCTGTATATGAAACACGTTTGAAATTGTTTTCTAAAACGAAATTCAATTTTTCTAATAACGGCATTTCGCTACGTTCTGCTTGTGGTTTGTTTTTTTCTTCTTCGATTAAACGGTTTTCTAAGAACTTTAAATCTTCAGAACATTTATCCATCGTGTATTTAATCACATTTTGAATAAAATCTTCTGCTAAATCCATGTTCGCAGCTAAATCATTGAACGCAACTTCTGGCTCAATCA
Source organism: uncultured Flavobacterium sp. (assembly GCA_964621245.1). Taxonomy (GTDB): domain Bacteria; phylum Bacteroidota; class Bacteroidia; order Flavobacteriales; family Flavobacteriaceae; genus Flavobacterium. The sequence goes on along the minus strand of CAZULO010000035.1, from coordinate 7,078 downwards.
TCCAAAATTCAGCTAAGTGACGAGACGTATTAGAATTTTCCGCACGGAACGTTGGTCCGAAAGTATATACTTGACCTAAAGACATCGCATACGTTTCTGCCTCTAATTGTCCTGAAACTGTAAGATTCGTTTGTTTTCCGAAAAAGTCTTCTTTGTAATTTACTTTTCCTTCTTCTGTTCTTGGTGTATTGTCAAATGGTAAAGCCGAAACTTGGAACATTTCTCCAGCTCCTTCTGCATCTGAACCTGTAATAATTGGCGTATTTACATACACAAATCCTTTTTCTTGAAAATATTTATGTACCGCGAAAGACAACGTAGAACGCACACGCATAATCGCACCAAACAAATTGGTTCTGGTACGTAAATGTGCATTTTCTCTTAAGAAGTCTAAACTTGGTTTGTTTTTTGGTTGTATTGGGAATTTTTCTGCATCAGAATCTCCAAGAATTTCTAATTTACTAACTTGAATTTCTACTTTCTGACCCGCACCTTGACTTTCCACCAAAGTTCCAATAACAGAAATAGCTGCTCCAGTTGTAATTCTTTTTAACGTTTCTTCTGGTGTGTTTTCAAAATCCACTACACACTGAATATTGTTAAGAGTTGAACCATCATTTAGTGCAATAAATTGATTGTTTCTAAAAGTTCTTACCCAACCTTTTGCGTTGACTTCTTGTAACGTTTTCGTATTTTCTAATAAATCTATAATTCTAATGTGCTTCTTCATCTTTTGCTAAAATTCATTTAAAGTGCAAATATAGTGCGAATTATTGAGTTTTAGAAATGTGATTTTGTACTTTATTTTAAGAAGTTTTATGGATTTAAATTCTATTATTAATCGTAATTTTCTAATTTTACGAAATGATTTTAGTTACAGGCGGAACAGGTTTAGTGGGTTTTCATTTATTGTTGCAACTTTCTTTAGAAAAAGAGGCTGTTCGGGCAATATATAGATCAGAAAAAAAACTACAACACGTTAAAAATTTATTCCAAAAAGAAAATAAACTTGCAGAATTTCAAAAAATAGATTGGGTGCAGGCGGATATTTTAGATATTCCTGCGCTTGAAATGGCTTTTTCAGATGTTTCTTTAGTGTATCATTGTGCAGCGCTAGTTTCTTTTGATCCGAAAGACGAAGACAAACTCTATCAAAATAATATTGTTGGAACGGCCAATGTGGTGAATATTTCCCTTTCTAAAAATGTTAAAAAATTAGCTTATGTAAGTTCGATTGCCGCTTTAGGAAACGGAACAGAGCATAATTTAATCGTCAACGAAGAAACGGAAAGAAATAACGAAGCGGTTAGAAGTGATTATTCGATTTCGAAATTTGGTGCAGAAATGGAAGTTTGGCGTGGCTTTCAAGAAGGTTTAGATGTAGTAATTGTGAATCCAGGTGTAATTTTCGGAAACGGATTTCCTAAAGAAGGCAGTTCATTATTCATTCAAAACATCAAAGACGGACAATTGTTTTACACGTTAGGAAAACTCGGAATTGTTGCCGTTGAAGATGTTGTAAAAGCTATGATGACTTTAATGAAAAGCACCATTTCTGGAGAACGATTCATTTTGGTTGCCGAAGATGTAACTTACAAAGAACTATTTGATAGCATTGCTGAGATTCTGAAACAAGTTCAGAATGACAAAAGAATAAAAAAACCGAAATATGAAGTCAAAAAATGGCAAGTTCAAATCGTACGCATTTTGGAATTTATTTTCGCTACATTATTTTTCAGAAAAAGAATGTTAACAAAATCCACGATAAATTCTTTATACAATTTGGAGGTTCATGATACGAATAAAATAAAAAACGCAATCGATTTTGAGTTTAGTGATATGAAATTGTATTTGAAAGGATTGATTGAGAAAGCTTAAAATTTATTTCAATCAATTTTGTATATTTGTTATACTAAATATAGTTACATTATGGATTTGGCAAAAAGAAAATATAATTTCATTCAAGAGTTAATTCATATTGACGAAAAACTTTTTGAAAAATTGGAAAAACTTCTTAAATCGAACAAAAAAGATTGGCATAATGAACTTTCTTCAGACGAATTGAAAGAAATTGAAAATGGTTTAAACGATGCTAAAAACGAAGAATTTATTTCTAACAAAGAAATAATGAATAAATTTTCGAAATGGCATTAGAAATAAAATGGACTAAGCAGGCAGAAAAAGGCTTAGACCATGTTATAAAATATTTAGAAACCGAATGGACAATTAAAGAAATTTTGCTTTTAGAAACTAAATTAAAAAATGCATTAAATCAAATTATTTCAAACCCTGAATTATTTCCAAAATCTGAATATTATAAAGATTTACATAAAGTAATTATAGATAAAAATAATTACTTAGTGTATAAGATAAACAACTCTAAAGGTCGTATTGAAATAATTAATTTTAGAGGTACGAAGCAAAAACCAATACATTAGTAGACATAAAAAAAATCCAAATTCCTTTTACATATTGGAATTTGGATTTTTTTATTTTGAATGTTTTTACAAACTTATACCTTCATTATTTCAGCTTCTTTCAGAACGAATATTTCATCAATTTTTTTGATATATGCGTCTGTTAACTTTTGAACAGATTCTTCAGCTACTTTACAAACATCCTCTGAAGTTCCGTTTTTTTCTTCTTTTTTGATGTCGCTATTGGCATCTTTTCTTGCGTTTCTAACACCTACTTTAGCATCTTCTGCTTCGGCTTTAGCTTGTTTCACTAGTTCTTTACGTCTGTCTTCCGTTAAAGCTGGTATACTGATAATAATGTTATCCCCATTGTTCATTGGATTTAGACCTAAATTAGCAATCATAATCGCTTTTTCAATAGGTTGTAACATCGCTTTTTCCCACGGTGTTACTGTTAAAGTTCTAGCATCAGCCGCTACAACATTCGCAACTTGAGACAAAGGGGTTTGCGCACCATAATAATCCACAAAAACGCTTCCTAACATTTGCGGAGACGCTTTTCCAGCTCTAATATTTAAAAATTCTTTTTCTAAATGTGCAACAGATCCATTCATAGATTCTTTCGCACTATCAATAATAAAATTAATTTCTTCTGTCATAATACTCTTGTTTCAAGTTTCAAGTTTCAAGTTTCAGGTTAAACATGTTCTAATTTCTATCTAACTCTTACTAACTTTATATTTCTAAATTCGTAAATCCTAATTCTAAATTCGTAATTAAATAGTAACCGTTGTTCCTACAGTTTCTCCGTTACAAATTTTAAGTAAATTCCCTTTTTTGTTCATATCAAACACAATAATTGGCAATTTATTTTCCTGACTTAAAGTAAAAGCTGTCGTGTCCATTACATTTAATCCTTTGGCTAATACATCATCAAACGTAATGGTGTCGTATTTTATTGCATTCGCATCTTTCTCTGGATCGGCAGTATAAACACCATCTACACGAGTTCCTTTTAAAATCACATCACAATCCACTTCAATTCCTCTTAACACCGCCGCTGTGTCTGTAGTGAAATAAGGATTTCCCGTTCCTGCACCAAAAATTACAATTCTACCTTTTTCTAAGTGACGTGTAGCTCTTCTTTTGATATAAGGTTCCGCAATTGCTTCAATTTTTAAAGCCGTTTGTAAACGAGTAGGCATTCCAGCATCTTCTAAAGCACCTTGTAACGCCATTCCATTAATTACTGTTGCTAACATACCCATATAATCGCCTTGTACGCGATCCATTCCGTTACTTGCACCAGCTACACCTCTAAAAATATTTCCTCCACCAATTACAATAGCTATTTCTACACCTTGATCGTGAATTTGCTTAATTTCAGAAGCATAATCAGCTAACGTTTTTGGATCAATTCCGTATTGTCTTTCGCCCATCAAGGCTTCTCCACTTAATTTAAGAAGGATTCTTTTGTAACTCATGGTGTTGTAAGATTAGATTTCAGGTTTACCGTTTTATAAAATAATTTGTATGCTACGGAAATTCGATGCAAATATAGGCAAATCGCTCTTTTCTAAAAAATATGTTTTTAGATTTATAAAGCTAATTTTTCAAAACTTTTTTTAGCTTCTTCATAACCTATTTTATAAATCAAATCCATCTTCGCTTTTTTAGTTTCGAAAGTACTGAAATTGGCCAATTCTTTAGGTTCAATAATCAAATCACAATATTTAAATTTTTGAAAACTGGAAGCTGCCGTTAATAATTCAAGCGCTCTATACGTTACTGATTTGATAGAATTGAGGTGCTGCGCTTCCATATTTTGTAACGGACTTACATAAACACCCAAAATAGATTCACATTTACCGGCTAATAAATCGGCAGGAAAATGATTTAGAATTCCGCCATCGCTATACAATTCACCATCAATAACATATGGAGAAATCATTCCAGGAACAGCCGTTGAAGCTAAAATAGCATCTACAATTTTTGTTTCTAGGCTGAATATTTTCAATTTACCTTTTACCATATCTGTAGCTGTAATGTAAACCGGAATAGCTAATTCACCCAAGGTTACCGCTCCAAAAATTTCATAAAAATACTGTTTGAAAGATTCTGAATCTACTATACCTGCTTTTTTAAAGGTAAAATGTTTCCAATGAAAAAAATAAATCGATTTGAAAAACTCTAAAATTTCTTCTGGTTTTTTTCCAAAAGCATACATCGCACCAACAATCGCACCCGCACTTGAACCAGCAATACAAGAAGGTTGAATATTTTGCTCTGTTAAATAATGTAAAACGCCAGCATGTGCAATTCCTTTAGAACCACCGCCAGAAAAAACAAAACCTTTAGTACTTGTATTTTTCATAGTGTATTGAATTAGTAAGACAAAAGTAAGAATATTTCCGTAAGAATTTTACATCGTAACTTTTATTACATAAGAACTCGATTATTATTTCTAATTTTACAACAAATTAAATGATATGATGAATTCAATTTTTAAAGCTGCGATAGAAAACAGTTATTCTTACGCTACCTACCGAGCAAAGATTTCAAAATTAATTAGCGAAGGAAAATCCACAGGAAACGAACAAAGTGACGATTTATTACATTATTCAGAATTGAATGAAACCCGAATGAATCGTTTAGAAAAAACACTGCAACTAAATGCTGAAGTTATGGAAACACTTCAAAATATGAAATCGAAACAAACTTGGTTAGTCATTAGTGAAGGTTGGTGTGGCGATGCCGCTCAAATATTACCAATTATTAATTTAATTGCAGCAGCTTCTAAAAATATAGATTTGAAAATTGTTTTCCGCGATGAAAATGAGGCTTTGATGAACCAATTTTTAACGAATGGTGCTAAATCTATTCCTAAATTAATTATTTTAGATGAAAACGTAAACCTAATCAACCATTGGGGACCGCGACCAGAAGCAGCGAAAAACTTAATACTAGATTATAAGGCGAAACACGGAATTGTAGATGAACCTGCAAAAATTGCGTTACAAAAATGGTATTTGGATGATAAAGGAATTTCTACTATGAAGGAGATTGCTGGGATTATAGGATAAATTTATTTTACTCTGAAGGTATTCATAACATCTAATTCCTCTTCATAACTATCATTTATCAGTTGTTTTACAAATCTTAAGGTATAAACTTTGTTGTTTTTTATACATACATAGTCTACCACCATTACATTTCCAACTTTTTCTTTTCTCTCATAATAAACAAAATTATCTAAAGTCGTAACTTTTAAATAATTTAAATCTTTATCCTTAAGTCTTTTTTCAGCTAAATGAGTTCCTACACCAAGCCCAGAACAATCTTGAACTTTTAATTGAATTATTGAGGTTCTTGGTTTTTCATCCTCAATTTTCTTTGTTATGTCGAACATAGTGCAAAATAAATCTTCACACTTTTCAGAAATTACTTTTAGATTAAATTCTTCAGATTTATATAAAATAGAAAACTCATCCGTTTCATATCTAACAAAATCACTTTCACTTTTTTGTTGCGAAAAACAGAAATTGTTTAAAAATAACAAGAAGATAAAAGTTAGTGCTTTCATTGATTTTGCCAAGTTGTCTATAACTAATTTGAAGATTAGAATTTATTGCAAAGCCTCAATAAAATCATCAGGTTCCACAGCATTATCTACTGAATAATCCCCAATTTTAGTTCTGCGAAGTGCGGTTAAATGTCCGCCAGAATTAAGCGCAAAACCAAAATCATAGGCAATGGAGCGGATGTACGTTCCTTTGCTGCATACAATTCTGAAATCGATTTCTGGCAAGGCAATTCTTGTAATTTCAAATTCGGACACCGTTACTTTCCTAGTTTTAATTTCGACTTCAATACCAGCACGAGCAGATTCATACAACCGTTTTCCGTCTTTTTTAATGGCTGAAAAAACGGGTGGTTTTTGATCGATTTCTCCAATAAATTGTGGTAATGTTTCATGAATTAAAGCTTCAGAAATATGTTCCGTTGGAAAGGTTTCGTTAATTTCGGTTTCTAAATCGTAAGATGGTGTTGTAGCTCCAACTGTGATTGTTCCCGTATATTCTTTGGCTTGACCTTGTAATTCTTCAATTCTTTTGGTGAATTTTCCCGTACAAATTATCAACAAGCCAGAAGCTAATGGATCTAACGTTCCCGCATGACCAATTTTGAATTTTTTAGGTAATTTTAATTCTTTAATTAAACCAAACTTTAATTTATTTACTGCTTGAAAAGACGACCATTTTAGTGGTTTATCAATCAATAAAATCTGCCCTTCTAAATAGTCTTCTGGAGTCATTATTTGTATAAATTAAAGTAAGCTAATAATAAAATTCCTGCGATAATTCTATACCAACCCCAAGGTTTAAATCCGTATTTTTTGATGATTTCTATGAAAAATTTAATGGCTAAAACGGCTACCACAAAAGCCACCACATTTCCAATAATAAACATATTGGTGTTTTCTTCTGTTTTAAGAATTAATTCAAAACCCTTCAACCCACTTTTATCGTAGGTTTTCAAAAACACAGAATAACAGGTAACCGCTAACATAGTTGGCACAGCTAAAAAGAAAGAAAACTCAGCCGCTACTTGTCTGCTCAACCCTTGTTGCATACCTCCAATTATACTTGCGGCGCTTCTAC
>CAZULO010000034.1:0-19517 GCA_964621245.1 uncultured Flavobacterium sp. | reverse complement strand
TCCTGACTTCGCAAAAATAAGTATTAACAAACTCTTATTTTAAATCCGCCTGATATTATTTTATGATTCACTAGGATATTAGAGAAATTCGCAGAGTAGTACTAAGTTTATTTACGCTTTTTAGTGTGAGGTTAGGGGCACGAGCTAGAAGCTCGCGCTAGCTGGGGATATTTCCTTCAAATAAATCAAAAGTGCCTTTTATTTCAGCTTGTGTCAAGTTACCAAGCCCGTTTTTACTAGCCCAAGAAACCAAGTCATCCAAACTCCCCGCCCCGCTAACAACATAAAATCCTTACATAATATGTTCTAATTTAGCTAACAAATCATCTGAATTCCAAAATCCAAAATTCTTATTTATACTTATAACATCTTTTTTTTTCTCTAAAACTAAAATATCGCCATTGAACAATAATTTGGCGTCCTCTTTTGTATTATTTAAAATATAGATACACATATCTATCATATTTAATCTAGCTAGTAAATTGTCATAAGATTTATCAAATCTAAAATATATATCATTTGAGTAATCCCATTCTTCCTCATAAGTTTGATTTTCTTTTATTAAGTAGTCAAAATAAATTTTATCTGAATACAAAATTGAAATCATAAAACCCAAAACTTCAAACAAATAAAGATTAACTCCCTTTGATATGTTTTCTTTTGAAAATAAAATATTCTTTTCTTTAAGATACCTTTCTACAAAATTGAAAAGTGTCATCTTAGTTTTAATTTGCAATCTATATTCTAAAGCCATATTTTACAATTCTATGTGAGACACTATATTATTTTTATCAATTATCATTAACTCTTTTAAGCCTTCAACTGGATAATCAGTAAATTGCTTTTGTAGCGTTGATATTTCACCATCCCAGTTTTTAAGATTTATAACTACTCGTTCTGTTTGCTTTGCGTCAATTTTACCTTTAACCTCAGTCCATATATTTCTCACACTTTTATTAGAATTATAAGGTGAGTAACAATCAAAAATTTCACCCTCAATTTTATAATCAGGATTTTTAGTAGTGTTGGTAATATTTGGATTTTGTTCAATATCGTATCCTTTTTTCGCTAAAATATCAGCCGCTTCATTTTCTCTTATTAATGAAGTTTTTGTAGCATCATCCAACCCTTGAGTAATAATCGTTTTTGTACCTCTCGGAATTGCATTTGGATTAGGCACTTTACTAGGTAAAGTTTTTAGCCTCCCCGCCCCGCTAACAACTTCTTCAACTAAATAAAAAAGTTTTCCTTCTGCATTGGTGTAAAAAGTTAAATTCTTTTTAGAAACTAAACCATTAACATCTATATATACATCTTCTGCTTTGGCTAAAATAGTAAAACTACTTGAAACTGTTGTTACTTTTGCACCATTTATTGTTGAAAAAAATAAGCCTTCTTTATTGAGTTCATCTAAATATTTTAATGAACCAATTTCATATTCTAAATTCGCCCACTCCTGCGTGAATCCCTTCGCGTGGTTCTACAATTTAAAATACTGAAAACACAAACTCCATCTAAAAATCTTTTTTCTCCTAAACAATCTATCGCACTACTATATTTATAATTTTTAGTTATAAATAGTTTTATTATAATTTACTCTTTTTGTTTATATTTTCAAATGCCACGAGAATGGATTCGAGCGGGAGCGGGGAAACAGTTTTTTTGATGGATATATACGATAAATCCGAACAAGCTAATATATCCGACAAAGAACTGCAATTGCTTATTGATATACTGGCAGAATAAAGAAACCACCCTTTAGGTAGTTTTGCTGTTATAATTATCTACTTCATTTTGCAAGGCTTCATCCCAAGAATACTCTATCTCCATTTTGCCCTCTGGAAACAATGTGTATTTTGCTCTGTTCCAATTTTCATGAATAGGGAATTCAGTTTGAGTAAGAGTGTATAATTCTTCGATGCACTTTGTATCTAATTTAAAACTAAATATATCAAGCCATTTCTTTTTTTCTTCAGTTGTTATGTAATAACCTGTAAAACCAACATTTGCAACCAATCTCTTAATTTCTAAAACGGCATAATTAAATCTTTCCCCCTGAGGTAAAACATCAATTATAGAAATTGCAATTTCGTTAAATATCTCTTTTTGTGTTCTCATTATTGATTTATGAAATTTTCTTGAAATGGTTGTCCATCAATTGTATACTTTACTTTAAAACTATCAGGTCGTTTTGAAGTTCCGCTAAATATAGCTTCCACTTCTATTTTTACGTCTTTGTCTTGTACCATAGCATCAGCCCAACTGTTTTCCATGGTTTTCCAAGCACCTTGATTTAGATTTGCAGATTGAGGATAGAGATTTATTTGCTCTCCTGGCCCAAAGAAACGAGAACCTACAATATGCCCCCCTTGGTCAACGCCTCGTACTCCGTCTTTTACATCTACTGCTCGTATTTGTTGGTTTCCTAAACGAACTCTTGCAATATCATCTAAATCTGCATTTGTTTTTAGTACCCTTCCAAGTTCGTCAGTTTGATAAATAATGCCATCAACTTCGTACTTCATGTTTTTTACCAAAGTAGCTTTATTCAAAATTGGGTTTCCTGCTGTTCCAATTTGGGTTCTTGCAGGACAAACTATTTTATCTTGGTAAACCGTACCCCATTTCTTACCTGTACCGTCTAAAACTTCAAAGGCATCATCTCCAATTTTATTGAATTTCCATGTACTTGGAAAGTCGGCTTTCATTGCTAATACTATATCATCAAGAACCTTCCCCGCCCCTTGTACAACTTCTTCAACTAAATAAAAAAGTTTTCCTTCTGCATTGGTGTAAAAAGTTAAATTCTTTTTAGAAACTAAACCATTAACATCTATATATACATCTTCTGCTTTGGCTAAAATAGTAAAACTACTTGAAACTGTTGTTACTTTTGCACCATTTATTGTTGAAAAAAATAAGCCTTCTTTATTGAGTTGATCTAAATATTTTAATGAACCAATTTCATATTCTAAATTCGCCCGGTCCCGCGTGAATCCCTTCGTGTGGTTCTACAATTTAAAATACTGAAAAACACAAACTCCATCTAAAAATCTTTTTTCCCCCCGCTAGTGCGAGCGTCTCGCTCGTACCCTTTCCAATTACATTTCCTCTTTGTTTGACCATTTTTATCTTTTTTATCTGCTTTTTTTGTGGCAAGAGGTAGAAGCTCGAGTTAACTAAAATCTCCAGACTTCGCAAAAATAAGTATTAACAAACTCTTATTTTAAATCCGCCTGATATTATTTTATGATTCTCTAAGATGTTAGAGACATTCGCAGAATAGTACTAAGTTTATTTAAGCTTTGTAGAATGAGGTTAGTGGCACGAGCTAGAAGCTCGCGCTTGCTGGGGAGAATCCATTAGCTTGATGCTACAATTTAAAATACTGAAAAAAACAAACTCTTTTTAACAAACCTTTTACTACTACACAATCTAATGCACTGCTAAATTTGGAATCTTCTTGATTAAAAACGAATCCAACTTCAGAATTTATAATTTTTACTCCTATTTTTTCTTTTTAATAATTCATTTTATTCTTTAATCACATTCCACACGAAATGACTCGTGCGCTAGCAGGGGTGCAATATGTCTACCTCATAACCTTAATCATCTTGCAAATCTTTATAAGCTCCGCTTTCAAGATACTGATATAATCTGATTACATCATCCAAGAATGATTGCAAATCATCTCTACCGTTTTTTACACTTTCTTCAATTCTAGAAATATACATTCTAGTAAATTCATTATAACCTTTTTCATTGCCAACTAATTTCATTATAATCATGGTTTTAAAATAAGTTTTGCCAAATATATAATTACTCCAATTCTGCCATTGTTCTTTCATTAATATTTTATCGTTTATATCTTGCAAGGATTGAATTTCAGAAAAGAAAGGGATATAGTATACGTTAATAAAATTATTTGTATCTTCAATAACACTTTCTAATTCATGTTTCATTATAGTATTGTCTGCATAAACAATTGAATGTAGAGTATCTGTAGTTATGCATGGAGCTGAAATTTCATAAATGGTAATTTCATGACTACTGTAAAAAGGTGTATCTCTTGAAACTGTCTTTTCACCTATTATTTTATATAAGATTCTATCTACTTCTTTGAAATGTATACCTGCTCTAAATGATTCTTTACATAAAGTTATAGGATTATATTTTCTATAATCATAACCAAAACCATAAGTTATAATATCTATCTTGTTTTCCGTATCTTTAAATAACAAACCTAAATTGTAATCTTTATCGTAAGATACATGAGAAAATCCCAATCTGCTAATTGATAAACCAGAAGCGATTTCTTTATCTAAAATATTTTCTATTTCCATATCTATTACCCCGCTCCGCAAAGTCTCCTGACTTTGCGGAATATTTTAAACTTTCTATTTTCATTTATTTCATTGTATATCTTTCTTAGTGTTCTTTATTTTACCTCAAAGTCGGGAGACTTTGCGGAGCGGGATTAATTTGCATTTTTACCTATTAAAATTCCAATAGTTGTAGATTACTTTATTTTATTCAAACACATACAAACTATTTTGGTGCTTGCCTCTAAGATATAATTTGCCTTCATGAAAAACAGGAGTATCGAAAACTTCGTATTCTTCATGAGGTAAATTTTGTATAAGTTCTAATTCATGGGTATCAATGTTTACATAACCAAATTTGGTGTTCTTACCGCCACCACTAACAAACCAAAGTTTATTATCATAAACAGCTTGCGCATCTACAAGCAAATTATAATTTTTACATTCATCAAATATTTTTTCTAAAACAATTTCTCCTGTTTTAGGGTTAAAAACCTGATAAATATGACCTATTCCATAAAAAAGTTGGTTTTTTTTATTAAATGCTGGAGCTGAAATAAATTTATTAGCAGAAGTAACTTCATATTGATGTTGCCAAATAACCTTACCTGTTTCGACATCTAAACCTGTAACTAATTGATTTTTATGATGTTCATTGTAAGCTGTGAAGTATAGAATATTTCGAATATGCTCTATATTTAAGTGAATTTTAAATCCCTTTGGAAGAGAATATGACCAAATGGGTTTACCATTTCCTATATCCCTTACAGTAAATGAATTTATATCCACCTCTAAACGACCTCTTATCTTAACATACTTTTTACTTATTATATCAATACCCTCATCTCCAGTATTTTCCCAAAGTTTTTCATAGTTAAAGTTATAAAAAACATAATTCAATTCTTTTCTTGAAATTCGTTTATAAAATTCTAAAATATTTTCTGATACAATTTTTAAACTTTCAGCATTTCTAATAAAAAACTTGCTAATTAATTGATTCCCTTTTTGGATTTCAAATAATATTTCATTTCTATTAAAATATAATATTGAATTATGTACAGATATATCATTTATTGAACATTTTTTAAATTCAACATTATTAATAAAAACTATTTGATTTCTTTCAAATAAATAATTTGATTCGAGTAATTTATGTTCAACACAATTATCTATAGTTGCAATATGTTTCATTAATTTGATAATATAAATATTTCATTAAATTTTGACTCTAATAAATCTTTTAAGTCATCAATAGTAGCATTATTTCTTCCTAAAAACTTCTTTGCTAAATTATCAGTCAATGGCAAATTATCTATTGCATTTATCATATTCGTTCTAAAATCAGGTGGATTTTTTGCTCCATTAAAAATCCATTTTACTTGATCAAGACTATTAGCATTCGTGAGGTCTTTTATAAATTGCTCACTAAAATGACCTGGTGGTACAGAAGAAACTGATTTAAATTCAAAAAATATTTTTTTACTATCGTTTGAGATATCTGTTAAATCAATAAAGCGACCACCAATTTCATTACTAACATAGTATTCAAACTTAATTGTTTTATTAATAAAAGCATCAGCATGACCTCCAACATAATTAATTACCCAATTGGCACCATCTCTTTTAGCAGCACTTTCGTAAAGTTCTGAAAAAATTTTATTAAAATCAACCAAAGTTATGTTCTTTGCCGAGACATTATTTGCAAATCGGTTTAAATTATTTAAAACATTTAAATAAGATAAATTAGCTGCACCGTTTATACTTGCTAATAAATCATCTGTAAAACCTAACTCTTTGAGTTTTGTATTATTTTTGGCTATAATAAAAGCATTTAGCACATCTGTGTTTGTTTTTAGCCCAGTTTTCCCTGCTTTGTATAGCTTCTCATAAGCATACATAGCATCTGTATTTGTATTAAAAAAAGCTTTGTATTCTGGTGTTAATTTATCAAAACTCGCAAGTAAATCACTAAACCAACATTGACCAAATGACAGTGAGGTAGTAAATAGGAAAAAGATAAAGAATATTCTATGTATTTTTTTCATGACAATATATTAATTAGTTACAAATTGCAGCATTAGAATGTTGGCTTCTATAGTTTTTCCATGCATTAAAAGCAGATTCCTCATTTTTAATTGAATTAATTACCTCATCTGAAGCATTAGCAAAATCATTATAAAATATTTTTTTCATATCTAAAGATAAAGTATTATACTTAGCCCAAACAGGAGAGTTTCTTATTATATTTAAAAGTGCTTCGATTTTTGTTGTATTAGGTAATCTTAATTTTATTTTAGTAAAATAATTTGTAAGCCCTGTTCGCGTGTTGGCGTTTGTAATGACATTTAACTTGTCATCTACTGATTTTATCATATTATCTATTCCTTTTACAGAGGTGGCCAAGTATGGTAACGAGGCTACTATTGATAGTAATTGTATTTTAAAACGGGTATCTGGATCAATTGCATCTTCGTCCATAGCGTTTAACGCTATTCCACTTGCACTACCAACTAAGTCAGATACTAAAATGGCTTTACTAAGATAATTTCCAGCTGTAAATAAAATTTTCAGTTCGCCTATTCCTACAAATAACATAGCGGTATCAAAAACAACCCAAGCCGTTTTTTCGGCTACTATATTTCGGTTGCTATTACTCATGGCAAAGGCTTGAATTAATGGCATTACGAGAACACTTCCTTCTTTAAACTCTTGTCCTAAGAAAGTAAAATCGCCACTTACATAAAGCACCACCATTTGGTTGTAGTCATAAGCAACACCTTCAATTTTTATTTTGGTTTTATTTTCTATATTCCCACTAAAATTTTGGAAGGTTAATAAATCTGCTTCTGTTTTCAGTGACATATCGGACACATTTTTTATGGTTTTATCATCTTTTAGCACCCATTTTTCATTCATAGGTTTTATATGATTGCTACTGTAAGCTTGTCCCCCGGTCCATGCCAAAAACTTAGATAGTGTTTCATCTGAAAGTTTGTTGTAGATTTTATCAAACCCTATAGCTTCAATTGTGGTTAATATAGAAGCGTCTGTTGGCTCAAAACTTCCTAGTAGTTTTAGAATTCCTTCTTCTACTGAAGCATAGCTAAACGATGTAGGTTCTGGACAGGTAAAAAACACTTCAAGAGTCTTTTTTCTTTTTACACTGTCAACATTACTCAAAGATTTACTATTTTCATTCAGACTAATTTGTGCCATTACCTCCGTTAAAGTTGAACAATTTACTGTAATGTTTTGCCAAAATGTAGTGTTTTGTATAGCAGCAGTTTGTAAAAAGTTAGTAAATTCATTTTTAAATTTACTCAAAAATATTGCAGGATTTGTTGGAAAACTTGCTTTAAAGGTAGGATTATCAGCTAAGTATTTTGCCCATTTATACCAAATATCAACATCAGATTGTTGTACTTCATTATAAGAGTTATTGCAGGACACTCCAAATTTCCCTGGCTTTAACCATGACCAGTTTGTAGTATTTACCACATCACATTTTAGATTAATAAATGCAAAAGAATTGGGTATTTCAATACTTAATGTTTCTCCTTGTGTAAATCGATTAAACAATTCTCTGTTTTCTATACGTAATTGTGCAATTTCTAAAACAATTCTATAGTCATTATGATTAATTAAATCCTCTTCATTTTTAATCATTTTTGTAAAGATGTTTGTTAAACTTACTACTTTTTCTGGGGCATAAGTGTCTTTGTAAATAGAAATTAACAATTGACCTATAGCTGTTTTTACTAAATCATTTTCAATTTCATCAAAATTGGTTTTTACAATGATATTAAAAATATTCCATTTTTTGTTAGCATCTGTAAGCTCACCCATTTTATAAGCAACAGACTCCGTAAAATAATCTTTATTGTTATCATTAAAAATTACAAGATAGTCATTATTGATTTTGTACAATATATTAGTTAAGTTCTCATTTGTAGTAAAATAAGTATACAGTTTTTCTGCTTCATTAAATTTTACTGCATTTACTATTTTTGTAATAGCACGTTCATTATCTGTATTGTAAGAAGTCTTAGCGCTAATTTTCTTTATAAAAGCAAGTTTGTTTTCAAAACTAATATCTTTTAAAGCACAAAATTCAGCATAAATAATAAGTTCAGTAGCTTCATCTATACTTTTAGAATTTATATTTTGAGCAAAAGTGTTGTATTGGATAACCATTTGTTGTAATTCAGCAAACGGTTTTCCGGCACATTTATCATCATATTGTGTTGTATCTTCATTGGTTGACGTACAACTAACATCTATTCTAAATTTAAAAATACTATTACTAAATTCTAAAGCAGAATTTGAATTAAATGTTGACTTTAATTGATTCAAATTTACATCATATAATTTTCCACATCCTGCTGTATAATCTACCACAATAACAGATTGAGCTGAATCTACTATTTCAATGCCTAACTTTTTATCATTAAAATAGTAATCATTTTTTTCTACAATATAAGAATATTCTTTTCCATCTTTGACAATTTTACAAATACCTCCATTATTTATACATGATTTATTATCACCATGTTCTGAAGTACCATCATATTTGAATAGCTTCCAATCAGGTGTTAATCTTATACCAGCAAACTCCCCATCACTACTACTCTGAAACCCATAATATTTAAGTGCCGGATTATTAATTTGTGCCCAATCAGAATGCCATAACTCCGTTCCAGAGCCGTAATCCATAAGGTAAGGTGTTTTACTTTCGTCTGATTTCGAGTGAAAAGGATGTTGCAAGGCAAAAACTCCATGAGCCAACTCATGTGCTGCTGTTTTGTTGCTTGCATTCGGGAAAACATAGCCAAATTGTCCACCTAACGCCATAAACCCTTCTATTCCTTTATCGCTTGCTACGTTAGAATAGATTAAATAATAGGTTCTTGGGTCGTAATCAGGTAGCGCTTTAATTTGGGCGTTTATAGCTTTTTCTTCCTCCGTGTAATAGTCAAATACACCACTGTCGCTTGTGGTAATTTTGTTATCGCCACCACCATCGTAAGATATAACAGGAGCCGTTTTTATCGTTAACTTTACGCCCACTTTTTCGTAAATGGCTTGTAAATTAGCACTTGCCGTACTAGGAATACTACTTGCATTATTCAATGGAACAAAGGTGATATTAACCGGTTTTTCACTAAGGTGTACCAGCTTAAAGGCGCCAGCAATTTTGTATTTGTCGCCTTGTTTAATAGCTACTTGTACTTCTTCTTCGGCATAAGACAAAGAACCACGTAGGGTAAGTAAGTTACTAATACTATCAAAACTAATCGACTTGCCCGTATCGGTTTTAAAAACAAGATCTTTTTTATGAATTTTAGTATCAGTAATATCAATTTTAGCTTCTAATACATCACTTTGCCCATTTATAACGGCTTTGTAAGGTAAATAAGTACTGCCTACTTTGGCATATTTATCTTTTACATAACTAGGTGCCGTATCGGTAACAACATCCCAAGCGTATTTGGTAGCCGGAGTGGTTTGAAAAGTAACGGTAAGTCCTTGTGCGGTAAATTCCGTAGTTTGTCCGTTAGCTGCGACTCCATCCGTGTTTTGTGGCGTAGTGGCACCGCCCGGAGCTGGAGAAAAGGGACCTGTAACATTACCGTCACTATCTACACTATAAACTGAACCTGATCCACCACTAGCGTTTGTTCCTGTTATTACGGTATTACTTCCACCAGGTATCGTAATTTGTTCTCCATTAGCCCCGCTGACAATAATATCGCCGTTAGGATTGATGGTTACACTTGTAATTTCAAATGGAACGGTTTGAGTAACTAGTACGCCATTATTCCCTCCAGTTACATCTTCTACATCTGACACATTCCCCCAATTGGGATCATAAGTTGTTTCAACAATACCATTTATTAATTGGTAATTGGTATTTACTGTAATGTTTTTAAAAACAACCGCAATTTTAGTATCCGCCAAATAAGGAACAATAATATAACCTTTACCATTATATTTTCCACTTTGGATATAATTATTGTAATTGGATGTAGTATTTGGATTAGAGTTGGTGTTGGAATTAGCGTCTGTTATTTCTAATATTTTTACAGGAAAATCACCAGCAGTAAAGGTTTCAGATACAATTAAATTGTTTATTGGCGTTTGGTTGGCAATAGCTACAGTTGGACTGATTCCACATGAAAACGCAGTATTTGTAGTTCCCGCTGCAGGCATACTAAACTGATTTATGCCCGAATAGGTAAACGAAGCAGTGTTTCCTAAAACAGCTGGCTCACAACTTCCGCCCGCTCGAAACTCATACGTAACACCCGGTTCTAAATCGGATAGTGTGGTTTGGGTATTTAAGGTATATACATCAAACCACTCGGCACCAGCCACATTGGCTTTTCTATATTGTATGTGGTATTTGGTATGGCTGTTATCGCCCATCCAACTAATACGAACACTACGCGCACTTAACGCTTCACTTAATAAAAACGTTGGTGCTGGACAATTGCTAGCATAAGTAAAATGGAAAATCTCACTATAACCGTCATTTTTAAATACATTATTTACAGATAAACCTGAGGTAGACAAGGCGCGTACTCGCCAAGCATACCGTTTTCCAGCCAGTAAGTTGGGTTTACTAATATCATACAATAAAGCCGTGCTAAACAAGGTTTCTTCATACAAGGTTGGACTAGTTAAAAAACCGATTTGAGGATCTATAGTAGGATCTAAAATTTCTTTAATTTCAAACTGATACGATACGTTGGTGGCATTCTGTTGTCTGGGTGTCCAAGTGAATAAGATATTCGGAAACTCGCTTACAGCTATACTTTCATTTCTGGCGGGTGTATTCAGCAACGGCGGATCGTTTAACATCAAATACAAAAAGGCACAACTTTTTTGTGAAATACGTTGGTTGGTCGCAAAATCATACATCTCAAAACAAACCGAGTACGATCCTTCAGGAAGTGCATTGGCATATTGTGCCGGACTGATGCCCGTTAAGTTTTCAAGACGAAACAAAGGGGCAAGATCCAAATTGGTTAGCGTGAGTAATTCACCACCATTTATATAAATTGGATTAATACCACTCACATAATCTGTACTTTGCGCATTGATAGCATTGCCTTGTAAATACATTTTTAAACGTACCTGACGGTTGGTTATGCTAATATCTGAAGGGTTAACAAGCACTTGCATTTTCACATCCATACTGGTCGCATAATCAGAAATACGACTGCTATAGGGAGTATTAAAAATAGGAGTAATTTGAACAGGATACACTTGTCCAACTACTTGGAAACCTAAAATTAGAAAAAATATGTTTAATAAGTTACGTATCATTTATATACCATTTATTTTGTAGCGATTGGCTAAGTTAACTCCTTGGAATTTGTGTAATTTGTTTATGTAAACTTGTACTCTAATTCCTTTCATCTTTTTAAAAATTATACCCATAATTAAAATTAAGTGTCAATTCACTTAAACTTGAATTTGGATTCTTTTTGAATAATTGAATGGCTCCCAATGCAAAGTTATGTTTTTTATAAGCTACATAATTCGCCATATATTTTACTCCGAGTACAGAAGAACTAGTAGTACCTGTAGCTGTAGCATTATATAAAAATCCTAAAGTATTGTTTAGTTTGTCTTTTACTAGTTTTTTTGATAGACTAATCGCCCCTCCATTAGAAGTACTATTGTTTAGACTCACCGTGTTTAACGTATAGTTTAACGAGGTGTTTAAAGCCATTTTTAAAGGAAGAAAAGTGATTGTATGCGTAGCATTATAATTTTGAACGGTACTAGCTTGTCCTTTTCTTATAATACCGCCTTGTTCATTAGCTTGACCGGCAATAGAATAATTTAAGTTAAAGTTCTGATTTTTCTTTTTTCCGAAAATATAATTCATATTTAAGGTGGCATTTTGAGACAATTGTCTGAAATTTAGAGTATCAGCGGCTGTTATATTCGGATTATTTATAGCTTCAAACTGACTTAAATTTCGATTGGTATACGTGGTAAAATTAGAATAATTACCGGTAAAATTCAACTTAGTATTTACTTGATACAAAGCATTAATTGTTCCGACCAAACGTTTTGTGTTTTGCTTTTTTTGTGACGCTAAATCATCCCGTTGAAATCCGAAATTAGTAGATATGTTTAATTTTTCTTTTAAAAACGGTCGAGATAAAGTAAGTCCAATATTCTCTAAGTCATTAGAAAAAAACAAGGCACCTAAAGTTTTATAATTTGGATCTACACGTTCATAAACAACACCTAATTTTGTTTTCTGAATGGTATAATTTACGGAAGCTTTTACAGCTTTCATGCTAGTTGTATTTTCCCTTACAGCTAAAATTTTATTGAGCTTATTATTTGATTGTAAGAAATTAGCACGAGTATCTTCGCTTAATAAAGACACGGCATATTCTATATTAAAATCAACGTTTTGAACTAAAGTGGACGAAAAATTAATACTATTTACAATATTTTCTTTAGGTGTTACGCCACTACTATCAAAGTTGGGTGAAATAGATCGGATATTATCTTTCGCAAAAAAACCAATCCATTCTAATTTATATTTTTCTTGTTGGAATCCAATTTTCAGTCCATACCCCATGCGTTGAAATGTAGGAACTTTATTGGCACTTTCACTAATTTCTATAGCTTTAAGGAGTTGCCCACCCATAAACGCAAATTTAAATTTACCTTTGGGAGTCAATTCTAATCCACCTCCTCTAAACGGATGTCCGCTAAGGGTATAAGGGGAAAAACTCATACTTACATCTCCAATATAACCTTTAATCCATTTGTACTTTGGCATCAAACTCAAACGATTAAAATTAAAAGGAACAGAATATCCTAAATTATTTCCTTGATTCGTAATCGTATACGACAAAGGCATACTAAATGAAAAAGCCGATACATTCAAATTACCCGCTAACAAATAAGTAAAGGGCTCCCTATTATTAGCAGTGTTAGAAGTATAAAAAACACTACTAGCGTTAACGCCTCCCGTTACTTTAAAATTTATTTTATTAAATTGATTTAAATCTAATTCTTGAGAATGAGAAACTAACGTTTGCAACATCAAAACAAAAAAGAGGTATGTTTTTATTTTTATCATGCTACTGCTCTTATTGTTTTTGAACTTTTATATCACAAACAAGATACGAACTGTTCCCGTTCGCTACCATATTAGTTATTTTTATCGCTCCTTTTCTACCGTCTTGTGTTTTAAACAAAATAATTCTTGGATAGCTGCTTCCAAATTCTTGTGCACCTGCCACACTTGGATTAATCGTTAAGGCTTGCAAAGGTGCATCATTAGTCATGGCATCAAATTGGGATACCGTAAAATTTAAACCACAATTACATAAATTTTGTGAATTAATAAAAATCGTGTTTTGTGCATTCGTTAAAGGAAGAAACCCAAAATTTGCCACTTGATGTGGGGAAACAAATTTATTAGAACCAAAAGTACTATTCAAACCTTGAAATACTAGATCAATTTGTCCGCTATTCTGACTATTTACTTCATTGGCGGAATAAGATTCTTGCGTAGTCGTAGAAAAGAAAGCACCCTGACTGTTGTTTTGATGTGCGGCATTGATACCAAATTTAACATTAGTAAACGTGTACAAATTGCTATCGGGATATATCGTGATATTTTTAGTCTTGTTTTGTGAAGTTTTACTATTGGCTGCATGCAACGTAATTTGATACGTTCCGGGATTAGTAAACGTAAGCGTCGGATTTTGTGCAGTAGAATTGCTAATAGTACCACCTGTACTACTCCATTGATAAGCGGTAGCACTGATCGATTGATTTTGAAGTTGTAAGGTAACAGGAGCTTCATAATCTAAATCCGATACGCCTACTTCCCAAGAAAAATCACTCACTAACAAAGGAGCGACTTCTATAGAAGCTTGAATTGTTTGTGTTTCGAAACCGTTTGCTATAGTCAAACTCATTTGGTGTGCTCCCGGAGTTGTAAAAACCACAATAGGCGGATTTTGTCCCGAAAAAGTGCTTGGAAAACCATCTTGAAAACTCCAATTATACGTAATCCCTTGTCCTTGGGTTGTATTAGCAATTTGAACCTCAACAGGAGAAAAAGTATTGTCCACTATGGTGTAAGAAAAAGCGGCATTTAAACCATCTTTAATAACTAGTGTTTTATTTATTTCAATGGTTTCGCCATCTGAGTTGGTTGCTTTTAGCGTTATCGTATACGTACCAGGTTGGGTATACAAAATATCGCCAGGGTTAGCAACTGAGGCTGTAGCAGGTGAACCTCCTTCAAAAATCCATTCAAAAGTTTCCGCTCCTTTCACTTGATTTTTAATATGAATTAATACAGGAACGGACTCATCGGCATTCACAAAACTCGTTTCAAAGTCCCCTTCAATAGGAATGAAAGATTCTTGGTAACAAGAGGAAGCAAAAAGGCAAATAAATAAAATGAATAGTAGTTTTTTCATTAGATGAAAATGAATTTATTGTATGTGAAATTTTAAAATATTATTTAATGAAAATGCCCAAACTACTCCGTCTTTATAGGATATATTACTAATATCCTGGTTATGCGTATAATTCAATTGCCAAGTTACTCCACCATCTGTAGTTTTGTATATTTTATTAGTTGTTATCGCCCATCCTGTATTTGCATCCTTAAAAGTGAAATGTAAAAAGGGTAAACCATCATAAATCAAACTCCAAGAATCTCCTCCTGTTGTGGTTTTGTAAATTTTTGAAGAAATGGGTGTATTAAAATATTTATTAGATAAAAAATAGCCTGATGTTTCATTTAAAAACGCTAGATCATTAGATTTAAAACCGAATTCATTTGGAAAAGAATATTCTTTCCAACCGTCAGTTGTATTATTTTTGAAAAGTAAAAAAGGAAATGTATTAACATTACCATTCGTGGTTACTTTATTAATACCACCTGCCCAAATATGATTATTATCTAATTTTTCATTTACAGGATAATAAAATGGCGGGAAATTATCAGTTGTATTAATACTTGTTACATAAACTTGATTGAAGTTTACACCGTCAGTAGCAGTATAAACTTTGCCCTTATCTGTAATAAAAGTGGCATTATTTAAATTATCATCTAAATAAATAGTAGTAATAAACGGAATTTGATTTAAAACTTGTAAACCCGTAAAATTAGTTATTTTTCGTAAACTAACACCATTAGAGTTAAAACCAGTTCCTTCGTTTGAAGTCATGTGAAATGCGCTTAAAGCAGACCAATTGTCATCTATGTTTTTCCAAGAAATTCCACCATCATTAGTATAAATTAATCTACCTCCAGTACCAGAAGGTATAGTAACATACATTTTATCGGCAGTCATTTGCTGTATTTTTTTTACATCTAAACTAATTCCATTAAGATTAGTATATACCAACCAATTATTATAACTTATAGTTGGCAAAATTCCAATATTTCCGTTATAATCATTTACCACTTCATTTAAGAAACTACGATTAGGAATCGATAAATTTAAATTTGGAACTACAGAAGCAACTACTGGTAGAATAAATTTAATTTCTGTTAAAGTAGAACTTATGATAGTAGCTGGAACATTATCGAATGTAAGGGTTATTTTAGACATGTCGGTAGTAAAATTTTCACCATAAATAGTGATCTCATCACCAGAATACCCAAAGTTTTTAGAATAAGATATAATCTTAGAATTTTTAAATGTATCTGTGTCGCTTGTAATTTTATTTTCTTCCTCATTACTGCAAGAAAATAACAACAAGGATAATAAAATGGAATAAATAAGTTTCATATAAAGGTTTAATAAATAATAATTTTTTTGACTAACGTTTGTTTGGCGGTTTCTAATATCAGTGCATAAGTGCCTGCTGCTAAATTGATACTAAAAGGAACCACATAATTTTTTTGTCCTGTTTCATATTTTTCTATAAGTGGTACTTGTCCGCTTAAAGCATACAAACGTAATTTTATAGGACTAGATTCTTCTAATTTAATAATCGCACTAAAATCACCCGAACTCGGATTGGGAGAAACCGTAAATTCAGATATAAACGGATTACTCGTATTGCCAATGGATGCATTGATTGTTTTAGGTTCTACTGTAATGAGTTTAGAATAAACAGCATAACAATCGCCTTGTGTTTGTTTTAAAGAAATGGTATAACTTCCAACGGCAGGAAACTTTAAAACAATATAATTCTCATTTTGTGATACAATAGTAACTGTATTCGGAATATCCCAAATGGTATTTTGCCCTAACGGATTACTCGTATTTACTAAAATCACTTCTTCATTCAAATAAGCTTGTGAGCTTAAGAAAAATTCAGAAGATATAGCCACATTACTGGTACTAATCGTTATTGTATCAGAAGCCTCACATCCTTTGGATGAAGTTACTTTACATTGATAAGTGCCCGAGTTCGTTAAAGAAACAACTGGACTAGTTGAAGTAAATCCGTTAGAAGAAGTCCACGAATATTGAGCTAAAACATCAGAAATAGTCACATCCAAATCTAAATTTTGTCCGTTACATAACGTTCTATCATTCCCTAAATTTACAACTATCGGAGCAGGATCAGTAAGTACAAAATCTTTATAATAGATACACCCTTGTCCATCCTCTAAAGTCAAAGTATAATTTCCAGCAGTCAAATTAGTAAGGTCTTTAGTAGTCTGACCCGTACTCCAAGTATACAAATAAGGAAGTGTACCTCCCGTAATATCAATTTGTATGCTTCCATCAGAACCAGAAGTACAAGTTGGATTCGTTAGAACCTCTTGAATGGCAACACCATTTGGTTGTTCAACAGTACTACTTCCTTGAACGATACAGCCTTTAGAATCGGTTACTTTTACAAAGTAATTATTCGCAATCAAATTAGTTATTTGCGCTGTAGTAGCTCCAGTGGTCCACTCGTAAAAATAAGGAGCTGTACCTCCAGTTGGTACGGCTGTTAACCAACCATTGCTTCCTGAACTACAAGTAATATCCCCTTTTTGAAAAGTTAATTCGAATTTATCAGGTTGTTGCATAAATTGAATTTTTGGAGTTTCCTGATCTAGTACGTTATTTACATATACACCTAATCGGATGCCGTTTTTATCTTCAACATTTAAAGCGTAATTTCCATGAGATAAATTTTCAGCCGTTTCATCCATATCATTCCAAGCAACCCAGGTACCATTTGCTGCTTCTTTTGTCCAGTAATACTTATAAGGCAAACCGTTGTTATCAAACCCTGTAAAAGGGACACCACCTGTAACTGTTGCTAGTATAATTCCATCTTGCGATTCATCCCGTTGCCCGTCGGTTGGATCAAAATCAGTTTCATCTCCAAAACTATTCGCAACATGACACGAAATAGTCTTTGTAACTTGTAAAGTCACTACAATTGGATCGGGTTGACCTAAATACTGAGATGAATTAGCAACTGTACAACCCACTTGATTGGTAGCGCTACTAAAATTTTTATCTCTAACCGTAAGCGTATAAGTATCAGATGGAATGCCGTTAAGCGTCAAATAATAAGTCGCTGCACCTGCATCATAAGAAGCAGTCACATTGGTTTGAAGTACATTACTACTATTACGCCATTCGTACTGGTAGGAATTGTCTGAAAAACGAGTTCCTCCTTGTATAGCGGCAACTAGTCGGCCATTGGTTCCTCCATAAAAAGTAGGTTGTAAAACTTGTGTATAAGCTAAAGAAACAGGCGAAGCCGGCTGCGTAATGGTTTCTGTAGCTTCTTTGTCGGTATCTTGTGGTGTTCTGGCATAACAACTTTTAAAATCCCTAACTTTTATAGTATAAAGACCGGGCAATAGATTCGATAAAGTATGTGAAGTTTCAGTACTGAAAGGCATCCAGTTTCCATTATTTACGGAGTAATAATACCTTACACCATTTGCTGTTGCATCTAAAACGTTTCCTCCTGTTGCATTTATAGTAATACTTCCATCATTTCCACCATGACACCAAACGTCGACTTTAGAAAGTGAAAAGTCAACGGGATCGGGTTTTTTGATTTCGAAAGTACTTTTATGGGTTAAACTTAAAGGATAAGTATTTTCATTGTTATAATTACCTGGTCCAAGTTGAAAATAATAATTTGACGATACTAAATTAGATATTTTATATGTCAAATCACTTGAAATATCTATTTCTGAATTATTTGGTAATATCACAGGCGTATTTGAATTTAAATCAATTAAACTTGCATACAATTTTTCTCCTAATTCTAATCTTCTATCAAATTTAAAGGTAACCGTTCCGTCATTGGTGTAAGAGCAAGTTGTAGCTTCTGCAACTGTAGATATAATATGTGGAGCAGATTTTCTGATCACAAAATCTGCTACATTTACAGATTTTACAGTACCACCACAAGCTACTTGTCTAAAATAAATATGCTGTCCATGATAAATTTCAGCATTTGCACCTAAGATATCCCTAGCGTCAATATTTAAACTAGGGGAACCATTATATAATGGTAAGCTAATTGCATTATTTGTAATAAAATCATTCAGATTAAGTGTATATTCCCAATTATATTCGTCTAACGCAAAACCAGAATGAGAATTTATAGTAATTTTATCTTCAACAGGTAAATCGCCTGATGTATTAATTATTGTTAATAATGGATAAACTTTAACATTAAATGAAGAATTCCAAAGACCAATATCTTCATGGTCATTTGGATTGTAAAATTGGCTAAAAGCAAAATTAAAATTTAAACATTTGAATTTATCATTTGATGTTATCCAACCGTTGTTATGTGGTCTTGGCCCGCTGCAACTACTTCTAGTTCTTCTGCTTGACGAAAAATACATAGATACCGGCTTTCTATCTGCGTTAAATTGTGATTTATAATTTGTTACATAAGCATTTGGTGAATCTTCCCAGTAATTAATTGTTAATGCCCTAAAATTGTATGCTGGATTATCAAATTGCATATCTACAAAAGCTTCTCCACAATGGTGATTATTATCACCTCTATACCAACCATTAAAATTAACTTCATATTTTCCCAATACATTTTGAGACAAAGAAGTTATTGAAGTAATAATAAATATTATAAGGAATGTAATTTTCTTCATTTTTTAATATTTTACAAGTAAACGTTCCGCTTTTGTTGGATGGTTGGATGCCAAATTGGCTACAATATGGTATTCATATTCTGTATTCATTAGTAACT
>CAZULO010000033.1:0-19700 GCA_964621245.1 uncultured Flavobacterium sp. | reverse complement strand
GGTTTCCCGTCTTTGGTTGTGATAATGATGATGCCATTTTCTCCTTTTTTTCCATATATTTTCACAGCATCTGTTGCTTTTAATATTGAAGTTGAGGTGATTTTTTGTTTGTCTAATGGCGCATACGGACTTGTTGGTTTTTTTCCAAACAACGATTCCTCAGAATATTCTATACCATTTATAATGTATAAAGGTTTTTCATACACCAGAATTTCTTCTAGTTCGTCACGATTCAATTCTTCCAAAGCTTTTTTATCACTTACCACACCATCAATTATCACCAAATCGTCATTAGTTTGGGCTAAAGGTTGCTTTACTTTTGATTTTTTTGTTTTAATTTTCGAAGGCACTTGAAGGGATGAGGCTTTATATTTTTTGGTTGGAGCTAAATAGGCATTATTAGAACTCGTTGTATTATAAGCACTATTACTTAAACTAATTTCATTGTCCAGAATATTGTTTTTATTTAGTTCCGTTGTAATGTTACTTTTTTCTTCAAAAGGAATTGTTTCAAAATCAGAATTAATTTTTACTGTTGAATCTGATGTAATAGTGGTAGTTGGAGCAAATGATGTTGCCCAAGGATTACTTTCAATGTTTGTGGGATTAAATTTAGATTCTGGAGAAATTTGTATTTCTTTTTTTATAGAATTATTATTTTCAACAACAATTTCTTTCGCCTCTTCTATAATTTTTTTCACAGAATCATTTGAAACGATAACAGGATTTGACTCATTTTTTTTGATTTTACCTTTGAATGTTTCCTCATTAGTCATAAATTGAAACACTATAGAACAAGTTAGTAATACAGTTGCTGCTATGGCTACTTTTTGCCAAGTATTTTTCTTTTGTACCACAATAGTATTGTCCAGTTTCTCTTCCACACGATTCCAAACCTTATCCATGCCTGGAAAGTCTTTTTCGCCTTTTTGGGAAGCATTTTTTATTTTGTTATATATTTTTTCTTCTGAGTTCATTTGTTATTTATTTAAACATTTAAGTTTATTTTTTTGCTTATCACTTTTACTTCTTACCAATTACTCATTTCGCTTTTTGATAATAAAATTGGTTGACCAAATCTTTTAATTTTGTTTTAGCCACGTTGAGTTGCGATTTTGAGGTGCCTTCCGAAATTTGAAGTTTCTCCGCAATTTCTTTATGCGAAAAACCTTCTATAACAAACAAACTGAAAACCGTTTTACAACCCTCAGGTAAATAATGGAGTAAGTTGAGTAAATCTTCTTCTTCCAAATCGCACATTTCATCTGTTAAAGGTTGGTTTTTTAAACTTACATCTTCTAAATATAAATTGAAATTGACCTTCTTTTTCAACTGCATCAAACATTGGTTTACGGCAATTTTTTTGGCCCAACCTTCAAAAGCTAATTCTTCTTTTAATTGATCAATTTTGGTAAAGATGATGTAAAAAGCATCGGCTAAAGCTTCTTCAATTTCTTCTTCTTTTTTCAAATAACGCGAACAGGTATAGTGAAGTTTGCGTGCGAGTAATTCGTACACCTGCCGTTGGGCATCGCGTTGCTGTTTTTTACAGGCTTGTATGAGTTGTATGTCAATCATTTATTTCTAATGTATAATCTAATTTGTATAATGTATATCGTTTTGCAATTGCTGTTCAATTATATAGATGGTATTTTTAATCAAAAGGTTGGGACGACTTTAAATTATTTTCAAAAAAAAATCGCAAGCGGTAAAACTTGCGATTATAAAAGTATAAAATATTATAATGTTACACAGCGAAAAAGGCTTCTAATTCTTTTAAGGTTTCTTCTGATGTATGGATGTCTTTTACTACTTCACCTTTGTTTAAAGCTACAATTCGGTTGCACACTTCTACGGTGTGTTGTAAATCGTGACTAGAAATTAATACCGTAATTTCTGGGTTTTCGGCTAATTCTTTTACTATTTTTTTTAATCGACTTACTGTAGTTGGATCTAAATTCGCAAAAGGTTCATCTAAAATAACTACTTCTGGATTTCCAATTAAAGTGGCAATAATTCCCACTTTTTTCATGTTTCCTTTAGATAAATCGCGTAAGTATTTTTTAGTGTTTAGAATTTCGTTATTAAAAAATTCTTCATGTTTTTTCAATAAAGCATCCACATCTGCTTTGTTTTGTCCTCGTAATTCTCCAATAAAATAAAAATATTCCTCAGCGGTTAAATACCCAATTAAGAAACTTTCATCTAAAAAAGCACCCGTAAAACGTTTCCAGTTTTCGCTAGTATTCACTTGAACATTATGATTTATAATCGCGCCAGAAGTGGGTTCAATTAAATCTAATAATAGACTAAAAAATGTGGTTTTTCCCGCACCATTATTTCCTACTAATCCAAAGCTTTGCCCTTTTGGAATTTCTAATTCTTGAATATTTAAAACGGTTGTAGTGTTATATTTTTTACTAAGATTGTTGACTTGTATCATGATAATTTATGGTATTTAAATTAGTTTTTTTGTTTGTAAGCAGCAATGGCGTTATATTTTTCTTTTTTGTAAATTTTTTCAATCATAGAAAAAAGTTGTGATTTGAAAAGTAAACCTAGAATTCCAAATAGCGCAATACAACATAATCCGATAGTGATATTGTTTAAAAGCATTCCTAAACCAAATAATAATATCGGAATTAATAATTGAGGTAGCGAAAACAATAACGTTTTAACATTAAAGGCTTTTTTATCTCCAAATGCTCCTTTTGCCGATTCTAAGTCAATAGCAGTTCTGGTGTAAGCACCTGTTAATAATACTAAAAATGAATTGAATCCAATATTATATATTCCTGCAGCTAAAATGGTAAGATAAATATCCCATCCGAAATAAATATAAAATGAAGCTAAAACCATACTGATAGCGGTTCCAATTACCATAAGCCACCATTTTGAATTCAAATAGCCTTTATATGAAATGTTCTGTGTCATCATTAATTGATAGTACGAACTGTCCCAACTGGGTACAAATTGCCCGAAATTAATTAAAAATCCACCCGTTACAAAAACAGCGGCAAAGGCTTGCATTACTCCGCCTTTGTAAGTATCTACTGTGAAAAATATTAAACCATAAAATAAGAAAAACAAACTCATGTATAATGTAGTTTTAGCACGTTTGTTTCTTCTTAAAAGTTTTATATCGTTTTTTAGGAAAGTTCCTAAAGTTCCGAATTGATTTAGCCAAGTTAAGTCTTCTGAAGTAGCTAAATTCTTTTTGATGTGAAGTCTTTCATCTAAAGTTAAATCTTTTTTAAAGAAATTGAAGGTGAAAATGTAGGTCGAAATTAAGATGATAATAGGAAGTAATACCATCCAAATGTGTGCGTACAAGCCTTGAAAGAAAGTTTGTGTATACACTGTAACATCAAATAATTGATAATACTGAGTGGCGATTAATCCAACAACAATTGTGGCTACAATTCCGAATAGTACATCTTTATTATTGATTAAAATATTTAAAAAATTAAGACCTAAAACACAAGTTAAAATACCAATATGCCAAGTAATAATTCCGATTACAGCATACCCATTTAGAGCTAAAATTACACTAAAAGGAATGAAAAAGAAAGCATGTGTGATGTTGAAATAGTTTAATACCGTTTTACCTAAAGAAAAATGAACAATAGTATCTTTTTTTATGGGTAAAACTAATAAAGGCCTGATGGTTAAGCTTGGAATTTTTTGAAAAAAGTAACGAAACATCATATCTGCTAACAGATAGTAAATCATAAATTTATTTACGGTTTGTAATGGTTCTAAGCCTGCTTTTTTTAAGCCATAAAAAGCACCAAAACCTGCAGCTACAAAAATTAGAGCAAAATATAAGAACCCTAAGGCCATTAAAATTTTAAAGGCCAAGTTGGTTTTAAAAGATGCCGAGCGAATAAAGGATTTCCATTCGAGAGTGAGAAAATGTTTAATCATAATAGTGTTTTAGTTTTCTTATTGGTGTATTATTTATTAAAAATGTTACAAAAAAAAATCGCAAACAAAAGGTGCTTACGATTGAGAAAAAAGTGGTAATGATTTTATTTTTTTACTGTTAATTTATAAATTTTAGATTCTAATACTTCGCTATCGTTATCTTCACAAAGTAAAAAATGGATTTCATTTTCTAGGTTTTGAAATAAAGTTAAACCTTCAAATTTTTGTGTTTCGGAAATGATAATAGCATTTTCTACCATTAATGTTTGTAAATTAATTTGACCAAGAATACTTCCTAATACTTCACCATCTTCATAAGTGGAAGTGGTATCTTCTGCTGCAGCTAAAAAATAAATCGTTTCTTCTACTTGAATTGCATCTGTAAAGGTGGTTTGCACATGATCTAGTAGAGGCAATTCTACAGGAACAAAATGAATGGGTTTTCCTTGTTCGTCGGGTACAATAAAAATACCGTTTTTGCTGTTTTGTCCATTACCTCTTTGAAATA
Source organism: uncultured Flavobacterium sp. (assembly GCA_964621245.1). Classification (GTDB taxonomy): domain Bacteria; phylum Bacteroidota; class Bacteroidia; order Flavobacteriales; family Flavobacteriaceae; genus Flavobacterium. Next base: position 15,265 of record CAZULO010000033.1, on the reverse strand, counting down.
AAAGCATGGATTTGTTGACACAAATGGCGCCTTCAATATTTAACTCGTCATTTTCGAGTTGAGCTACTTGTTTTAAAAAAGTGTAAAGTTGTGTTAAATCGTTAGTTTGTAATTTGTCTGTAGCTAAATCTAACGAAAACATTGTGTTTCTTTTTTCTGTTGAACCCGAACCAAAAATAAAAAGTTGATTCCCAAAATGGGTAATGGCTTCTAAATCAAGTTTATTTATTTTTTCGATATTTTCTTGGGCTTCTTTTACTAAAGGAAATTTTAAAAGTAATTCTTTTTCGATATCATATTGATATAAAAAAGTGCTGTTATCGGAAATAAGGAAAAGGACGTTTTGATGATACACTAAACCCGAAGCCGAGCCAATGCCTTTTAGGTGTGCGAAATCGGTTACTTGAAAATTTTGCATATATTTATGTTTTGGAAGACGAATCTCTAGCCCTGATAGTAGCGGCATCCTTTTTAAAAATTTGTAATACACTACGTTCTGAAACTTCAGAACAGGTGCAAATTTTTAAAAAGATATAGCGGATAGCAGGATTAGCTTCAAATTAAAACGATAAAATTATGGAAAATTTCAGATTGGAAGAGTATAAAATTACAAAATCAATACAATTATCAGATTATAGAACGGAAATTGATAGTTTTTGGGACGATGATCAAAAAGAAAAAGAATTAGATCAACTACGGAACAAGCTGAGTGATTGGCAAGATGTGATGTATGCACACAACCGATATGGTGTTTTAATTGGCTTACAAGGCATGGATACGAGTGGAAAAGACAGTTTGATTCGGGAAGTTTTTAAGGAATTTAATCCACGTGGTGTAGTGGTGCATAGTTTTAAAACACCAAATAGTACCGAATTGGAGCATGATTATTTATGGCGTCATTACTTGGCGTTGCCTGAAAAAGGAAAATTTGCAGTTTTTAATAGAACCCATTATGAGAATGTATTGGTGACTCGTGTGCATCCGGAATATATTTTAAATGAGAATATTCCTGGAATTGAAAAAGTGGAAGACATTCAACCTGAATTTTGGGAAAACCGATTTGAGCAAATTAATAATTTTGAAAAACACATTTCTCAAAATGGAACAATTGTGATGAAGTTTTTCTTTTATATGAGTAAAGACGAACAAAAGAAACGTTTGTTGAAGCGCTTAGAAGATGAAGACCATCAATGGAAATTTTCCTCTGGCGATTTAAAAGAGTGGGAACGTTGGGATGATTACATGAAATATTATGAAGAAGTCTTAAATAAATCGTCTAGTGAACAAGCACCTTGGTATATTATTCCAGCGGATGATAAAGATATGGCGCGTTATTTAGTGGCGAGAATTATGTGGGAAGAATTACAAAAATATCCCGTAAACGAACCAGTTTTGTCGGAAAAAGATAAGGCGAATTTGGCGACGTATAAAGAACAATTGAAATAATTTTCAATTAGCCGATTGGTCAATGTGCCAATTATTTTAAACAAAAGGCGATTTCAATTTGAAATCGCCTTTGTTTTTTTATTTAAATTTCATAGCTAACGTTAGAATATGTGAGGCTAAACCATTGTTTCTGTGGTAATATCCGTAACGTATTTCTAAACTATTGAAATGTTTAGCTTGAAATAAACCTTTATTTGAATCGGTGATTTTATAGCCTAAACCAATCATGTTACTTGAGAAGGCTGATAAATCATAATCACTAGTAAAAAATTCTTGATTTAACTGATGTTGGAAAATCGGTTTAAAATATTCTGCTTCCGTTTGTACATAATATCTATATGGAATAGAAAGGGATGAAAAGGCAGATAATTTAATTGTTGGTTCAAAACTAAAGGTATGCGATTTGATATCCCAATTGTCAAAATAGTATCGGTAATAGCCTCTTAAAATGATGTTATCTCCTAAAAAGTAACTACTTCTTACTCCAATTGGTAATTTGAAACGCGTATCTGGTAAATTTTCTGATTTTACTGTTGCTAATACATCATTAAAATAGACTCGGTTAAATTTTGTAGCCAATAAACCTTCCTGATATCCGGCATCTACTAAAAGCGCCATTTGGAAATTTTTATTGATAATTTGCGATAAGGTTACACCTAAATTATAAGACGTTCTGGGTTTGCTATCGTTTTGTTTGAAATTTGGATCGGGGTTATTTCTTAATTCTATGGGTAAAATAACTCTCCAAGTATCAAAAAAGGCCATAGCTTTTACAGAAACTTCTCTGTTTTTGTCTTTTGAAAATTTCGTAAATCCAGCATTTGCTCCAATAGAAAAATAATCATATTCTGCAGAAGTAGAAATTCCGGCGCTTAAAATTTGTCTTTTTTCTTCGTTTTGAACGGTGTAATTGATGGACGGATAAATACGAATATCTGAGTAAGAGGCAGATGTTACGGTGCTAGGATCAATTTTATCTGACGATGCTGATGAATAGGAATCGACACCCAATTCAAAACCAAAAGTTTGCTTGTTTAATTTTTTATTATAACGCGATATTTTGATGTCTAACGTGTTGGAGATATCGGTTAGTTTTTCTGTTCCAACTCCACCTGTTACCGCAGAATTGTTTCCATCTTGCGTGTAATAACTAGTGATAAAATTGACCTCTTCAATTTTAAGTTTTTGTTTTTTATAAGCAGTTGAATCGGATTTGGTGTCTTGCGCTTTTACAGTGTTAGACAATAAAAAAGCTAAGAATGCGGCTGATATAATACGTTTTTTCATGAGATAATTTTATTAATTACAACCACATCCACCACCGGTTTTTCCACCATTGGCACCAGAACTGGCTTCCCGATACAGCATAAATGTGTTTTCGAATTTTTCTGATTTTTTTGCGGCTAATTCCATATCTGAATCATTTATTTTTGATTTCTGATATTCTTTAACTTCTGAACAACTTACCAAAGTGATCAAAGCTACAGCGAGTATGATTTTTTTAGTCATAACTTTATTATTTTATTGGAATTTTTCTTCGAATCTATAGGCGATATGGCGCCACAAGCTTCTATTTTATTGAGTAATATTTATGTTTTTTGAACTATATGTTTTATCGTAATCATCAATAATTATGCAGCCGATATTAGGGATTTGGTTGATGAAATTCAAACCCACTTGAATGCCCATTACGGTTACAGGTGTAGCTAAAGCATCTGCAATTTCTGCGTTTTCGGCTATGATAGTCACACTTTTTATTCCTGATATCGGAAAACCTGTTTTTGGGTCAATCGTGTGAGAATATTTTTTTCCGTCGATTAATACAAATTTTTCATAGTTTCCGGAAGTTGCTACAGAGGTATTGGTAATATTGAAAGTGGAAAATACACTTTCTTTTTTGTTGGGATCGGCAATTCCGATGGTCCAAGGTTCACCATTTTCTTGATTACCCCAAGCGGTTAAATCTCCGGCAGCATTTACGATACCACTTTCAATTCCGTTTTGTTTTAATATTTTTTTGGCACATTCAGCGGCATAGCCTTTTCCAATTCCTCCAAAGCCAATGCGCATGCCTTTGTTTTTTAGAAAAACTGTTTGCTCTTTTTCATTCAGAATAATGTTTTCGTAATTGATTAATGCTACTGCTTTCTTGGCTTCTTCTTTATTTGGTAAAGACGTCATGTTTACATCGAAATTCCAGAATTTTTTATCAATACTTCCATAACTGATATCAAAAGCACCTTGTGTCATTTTCGAAATCATTTGGCAACGAAACATTAAATCAAAAACTTCTTTAGGAACGACTATGGGTTGAATTCCTGCATTTTCATTAATTTGAAACGTAATACTATCTGTTGAGAAAGTAGTGAGTAGTTTTTCAATTCTGCTGATTTCGGCTACTGCTAAATCTATATTTTGATAAGCGAAGTTTTCATCATCAGCCACAATAGAAATCTCAAACCGATTTCCCATCAATTTTAGATTCTTTTTGTAGCGCATTATTCTTTCAGTTTTCCGATAAATTCTTCTACCGTTTCTTTTGGGAATTCTTCCCATTTTTTCACCACATTTCCTTCCGCATCTAATAATAAGATTAAAGGGAAAAGACCTTTAGAGTTGTATTTATCTGCTAAGGTTTCGTTTTCTTTTTCTACTTCTTTCGCTAATTTGTTTTTTGAAAGTCTTGGAAAATCAGCATTATACAGTACTAAATTTTCTGATGCAAAAGTTTGAAATTCGGGTGTGTTAACAATGAATTTTTTGAATTTTACACAAGGTGCACACCAATCTGAACCTGAAAAATATAGTAATACTTTTTTATTTTCTGATTTAGCAGTTTCTATGGAATTTGTAAAAGATTTTTGTTGTGCAAACGTAAAGGACAAAACCAATAAGAAAGCTATTGTAAGTGTTTTTTTCATTCGTCTATTTTTATAAGTTTCATTTTAAATTCGGGGTAACCTTCAATTGTAGCAGTTAAGGCTAGTTTTTTATTTTCAAAATCATGAACTTTAATATATAGGATGTCACCTACTTTTAGTCCAATACCGGGCATTTTCATTTTCGTAATCGTGAGTTTGAACGTGCAATTGTTTATATATTCTTTTTTCGATTCGATAAAATTTTCTCCGTTGTTGTAATATTCTACATGTTTATTTTTTGAAGTTACGATGTAAACTCCTTTATAAGCTTCATCTTCATAAATAAATTTTCCATTAAAATTGCTTTCACAATCGCTGGGTGATTGGAATGAAGCTAGTACAACTAGTAAAAATATAGATAGATAACGTTTCATTTGCGCATTTAGTATAATGTAAATGTACTTTATTTTTTAATACTAAATGTGACAAATGTTACATTACTCATTCAAAACTTTCAATAAGTAACAGATTTCCGTTTTTGTGCGTGATTGTAACAATTCCATCTTCGGAAACATGGTTGCTACTTCCGGTTCTGTAGCCTAATTCTAAACTTTCATTTTGTAAAGGATAAAAAAGGTTTTCCGTAGTAATACCTTCCACTTTTCCTAAAGGAATTAAAGAGATAATCGCATCTTTTGGATACCATTTTTTGAAGGAATTCGACAATAAAAACACTTTAGAATGATCGTCAAATACAACCACTTTTAATTGATTTCTGTATGAAACTAAAGTGGAAAAATTATTTAAAGTATGGTCGGCACGTTTGCCAGTGGCCCAAACGACATTCACGGCTTTATGTCCTTTTTCAATTAAAAAATCGAAAGCTTTTTGTAAATCGGTTTTGTTTTGGTCGGGTGTGTGAACAATTTCGATAGGAAAATGATTTTCTTTATAAAATTGTGCATCAAAATCTCTATCGAAGTCACCTAATAAAACATCTACTTTTATGCCTAAATCAATCACACGTTCTATGGCAGAATCTAAGACAACTACATAAGGTGACCATTCTAAAAGTTGTCCTAACAATTCCATATTACAGGCTAAACCATTTGCAATAATTAAAGCAGGTTCTTGATCGTCGCGAACAATGTGATGTGATGACATAGGAAGCTGGAAGTTTGAAATTTGAAGTTGGAAATTATTAATTCAAAGATATTCTTTTTTATTGATTTTTGGAATTTGACGAAAAAAGAAACACAGATTTATGAAATTATAAAGATTACTATAATTCCTAAATCTGTGTTGAAAACCAATGTTGCTTCTGTTATTGAATCACGTAGTTTCTTACATCTACTTCGGATAATCTGAAATACCCTAACGGATAATCAACGGCATTAGTTTGATTGATGATATTTCCTTTAACAGTTGCTGGTGGTGTGCTAAAAGGTCCATTACTTAATCCGCCGGAAATCCCAATTAAAATATTCATGTAATTGTGATAACGTTCTGAAATACCGTGTAACGTAAAATTAATGTTTTGACTTTTTTCTAAATCTTCATCGATGATTAAAGAAAACATTTTGTTTCCGTTGGTAAATTCATCGTCAAAAACACCTAAAAGAGGAAAAGGTTTGAAAGGTACTTTATATTCTTCCAAATAGAAATTTTCTTCGGCTCCATTATCTTGAAAATTAAATTTTAATTCAATATCATTCCCTGAAAAACCACCTAAATTTTGTTCGATGGTAGTTATAGTTGGTACAGGATATAATTTATCTGTAGACGTATAGGTTTGACCTTTATAAGTAACTGAAAGCGTATACATTTCATTTAAAACAGGATTGAAATTGGTACATTTATAATTTCCAGTTGTTCCGTCTTCTAGAAAATCATAAACAATAGCATTTGAGTCTGTAATGGTTACAATAGCGCCGTTTGCAACTGGAACCGTATTGTTAAAATAATCGCCAGTGGTGGTTAATCGTATCGTTTGATCGTTTCCTGAAGTTCCTTTTTCCCATTTAATAGAAGCGTCAATAACCAGTTTTGGTTCGCTTTTGTTTAGATCAACAGCTACAACATCTTCACAAGAAATGGAAAGGATACTTAAAAATAGCATACAATATAGAGATAGTTTTTTCATCTTTTTAAAATTTAAAATTATAAGTCACACTTGGTACCATACCAAAAATAGATAATCGAACCGCTTCATTTAAACCTGTGTCCTGATTTTGTCTGAAGTTGATGGATGCTGCATTTTTTCTTCCATATAAATTATATACGGAGAAAACCCATTCTCCTTGCCATTTTCTTCCTTTATTTTTGGTTGGATTTAAAGTAGCTGACACATCAATACGATGGTAAGCAGGTAAATTATCTTGATTTCTATTTCCATAAACAGGAACATTGATTCCTTGATATTGATATTGTGCGGTTGGAAAAGTTACAGGTTGCCCAGTTTGATAGGTGAAAATACTTCCAAAACTCCATTTTTGATTGAGTTTGTAACTTCCTGTTACGTAAATATTATGGGTTTTATCCCAACCAGTTTTATACCAATCGCCATTGTTTATTCCTGATTCTATTGGTGTTCTTCCTTCGGTTAATTGTTCTGAACGAGACAGTGTGTAGGAAATCCAACCTGAAAGTTTACCCACGTTTTTCTTAATCATGACTTCTAAACCATAAGCGCGAGTTTTTCCAGGAAGTAATACTTGTTCGATGGCTTCATTGGCAATTAAATCGGCGCCATCAATATAATCTAGTCTGTTTTTAACGGTTTTGTAAAAAGATTCTACTTCTAAAGTATAATCGCCATCTTTGATATTTTTAAAATACCCAACAGCGTATTGATCTAAAATTTGAGGTTTTAGGAAATTATCACTTGGTGTCCAAATGTCTAGTGGAGTAGGAGATTGGGTATTCGAAATTAAGTGCAAATACTGACTCATTCTATTGTAACTTGCTTTTACAGATTGTTTGTCGTTAATCGTATAAGCTAGTGCAATTCGAGGTTCTAAATTATCGAAATTTGCAATTGTTTCATTTTTACCATAATATTTTGTAGCAATAGGAGTTGCTTTTTCATAAATGTCTAAATCTGCATCATACGAAACGGCTTGATCATTTGCGTAAATATTAACTGTTTCTTCACCTAAGCGATAAAACATACTATATCTTACACCATAATTTACCGAAAGTTTATCGGTTAGTTTTTGTTCTGCATCGATATAAAAAGCCGGTTCGAAAGCATGTTTTTTAGCCAATTGGCGTTCGTTTATTCCTGAATTTGAGTCAATTGGCTCTATTTTTCCAGGATTAAAATTGTAGTATATGGCATTTACACCGTAAAACAATTTAAAATTATTAGATAAATAATGTTTAAAATCGTATTTGAAATTGTAGTTTTTGATTCCGCTATTCCAGTTGAAACCAATGAAGTCTAAAGTTAAACCGTAATAATAATCGCTATAAATAAAGGAAGCATTGGAGAATAATTTGTCGTTAAATAAATGATTCCAACGAACATTTAAAACAGAATTTCCGTACGTATTTACAAAACTTTTATTGATATCAAAAACATCACGTCCAAAATAACCGGAAAGGAATAAGTTATTGTTTTCGTTTAATTTATAGTTTATTTTAGTGTTTAGATCGTAAAAATAAGCGGAATTGTTATTGTCTGCTAATTTTAAAAACAGATGTGCATAGCTGCTTCTTCCTGCTACTAGAAAAGAGCCTTTGTCTTTTACGATAGGGCCTTCTGCCAAAATTCTACTTGAAATCAATCCAATTCCGCCCGTCATTCCGAATTTTTTACTGTTGCCTTCTTTCTGATAAATATCTAAAACAGAAGCGACTCTTCCTCCAAATCGAGCAGGAATTCCACCTTTATATAGTTTTAAATCTTTTATAGCATCGGCATTAAAAACAGAGAAAAATCCAAATAAGTGCGAAGAATTATAAATAGTAGCTTCATCTAAAAGAATTAAATTTTGATCGGCAGCACCACCTCGTACATTAAAACCTGATTGTCCTTCTCCAGCATTGGTAACACCGGGTAAAGTTAGGATAGATTTGATGACGTCTACTTCTCCTAAAATGGCTGGCATGGCTTTTATTTGAGCGATGGTTAGTTTGTTGACGCTCATTTCTGGTTTTTCAATTTGTAGTTTTTTCGAATTTCCAACAACTACAACTTGTTCAATTTCGTTATTTTTTTCGGATAAAATAAAATCCCTTTTCGTATTAGAATCAATTGTTATGGTTTCAGAAAATCCGGCATAACTTAAGGAATTAATTTGTACCTTATATTCGCCTTTTGGAAGAGAAATAGAATAAAAGCCGTATTCATTTGTTAATGAAGTTCGATTTGTGGTACTATTTTCGAATGAAATGGTCACTCCAATTAATGTTTCGTTAGATTTTTGATCTTTTACAATTCCGCTGAGTGTAACTTTTTCTTGTGAAAAAGCAGTTGTGACAAATAAAGAGAATAGGAGTATAAGAAAGCTTATTTTTTTCATCTTAAGTAGTTTCAGAATTGGACGCAAATTTCGCATTTATGTTACGAAACATATGTTAAGTTGTAGTTAATAAAAAAGGCGATGAGAAATTAATTCACATCGCCTGGAAATATTTAAATAAACAAAAATTACATTTTATTTATAATGGCATTTAAAGTTGCACTTGGTCGCATAGCAGCGTTTAACAAGTCTTCGTTAGGTTGGTAATAGCCACCGATTTCTTGTTTTTTCCCTTGTGCATCAATTAATTCAGCATCAATTTTTGCTTCATTTGAAGTCATTTCTTCGGCAATCGGAGTGAAGTACGCTTTTAATTCTGCGTTTTTATCTTGAGTAGCTAAAGCTTGAGCCCAATATAAAGCAATGTAAAAGTGAGAACCTCTATTGTCTAATTGTCCGATTTTACGAGCTGGAGATTTGTCATTGGCTAAGAATTTTTCTGTAGCTTGATCTAAAGTTTCTGATAAAACTATGGCTTTGTCGTTATGTAAGGTTTGACCTAAATGTTCTAAAGAAACCCCTATCGCTAAGATTTCTCCTAACGAATCCCAACGTAAATAGCCTTCTTCTACGAATTGATCTACGTGTTTTGGAGCTGAACCCCCAGCACCGGTTTCGAACAATCCACCACCGTTCATTAATGGAACGATAGAAAGCATTTTGGCAGAAGTTCCTAATTCTAAAATCGGGAATAAGTCAGTTAAATAATCACGTAAAACGTTTCCAGAAACAGAAATAGTATCTTTTCCTTCTCTAATTCTTTTTAATGTTTCCGTCATGGCATCTTTCACATCCAAAATTCGGATGTCTAAACCAGTGGTATCGTAATTTTTTAAGTATTTTTCAACTTTCTTGATAATTTCTCTATCGTGCGCTCTGTCTTTATCTAACCAAAATAAAGCAGGAGTATCAGACAATCTTGCTCTATTAACGGCTAATTTTACCCAATCTTGAATTGGTGCATCTTTCGTTTGGCACATTCTAAAAATATCGCCAGTTTCTACTTTTTGAGATAGTAATATAGCTCCGTTTTCGTTCTCCACTTTAACAATTCCCGCTGCTGTCATTTGGAATGTTTTGTCATGCGAACCATATTCTTCAGCTTTTTGAGCCATTAAACCAACATTTGGAACAGAACCCATAGTTTTTGGGTCTAAAGCGCCATGTTTTTTCATATCGTCAATCACTGCGGTGTAAAACCCAGCATACGAACGATCTGGAATCATGGTAATGGTATCTTCTTCCTTACCTTCTGTATTCCACATTTTACCACCACTTCTAGCTAAAGCAGCCATGGAAGCGTCTACAATTACATCGGAAGAAACATGAAAATTAGTAATTCCTTTATCAGAATTTACCATCGCCACTTTTGGTCCGTTCGCTAATGCAGTAGCCAAATCTTGTTTGATAGCTTCTTCTTCCGAAATTCCAGCAATTTTGTTATATAAATCTTGTAAACCGTTATTTGGGTGAATGTCTAACGATTTGAATAAGTTGGCATATTTAGTATATACTTCTTCAAAATACGTTTCCACAATCGCTCCAAAAATAATTGGATCAGAAATTTTCATCATCGTGGCTTTCAAATGTGCAGAAAGCATCACGTTTTTTTCTTTTGCGTAAGCAATTGTTTTCTTGGTATATTCTTTTAAAGCTCTTAAATTCATTACTGAACTGTCGATAACTTCACCAACTTTTAAATTTGAATAATCTTTTAATACAGTTGTAGCCCCATCAGTTCCTTCAAAAACAATTCTGAATTTAGAATCATTTTCTATAGTAGTTGAGGTTTCCGTTCCGTAAAAATCACCTTCATTCATGTGTGCTACTTCTGTTTTAGAATCGGCACTCCAAGTTCCCATTGAATGCGGGTTTTGTTTGGCGTAATTTTTTACGGCTTTTGGAGCACGTCTGTCTGAGTTTCCTTCACGTAAAACTGGATTTACGGCAGAACCTAAAACTTTAGCGTATTTGGCTTTAATTTCTTTTTCGGTATCGTTTTGTGGATCTTCTGGGAAATTTGGTATGGCGTAACCATGAGCTTGTAATTCTGCAATGGCATCTTTTAATTGAGGAACAGAAGCTGAAATATTTGGTAATTTGATGATATTTGCTTCTGGTGTTGTAGCTAATTGTCCTAATTCCGCTAAGTTGTCAGCTACTTTTTGGTTGTCTTTTAAATATTCTGGAAAGTTAGATAAAATTCTTCCGGCTAAAGAAATATCTCTGGTTTCCACTTCAATATTTGCTGTTTTTGTAAAAGCTTTGATTATAGGTAAAAACGAGTGAGTGGCCAACATAGGTGCTTCATCCGTAATGGTATAAAAAATTTTTGACATGATTTATATAGTTTGTTTGTTTCTAAAATTTTAGGTTAGCAAATATAAGAAATAATAAAGTATAAATAAATGTGTACCTCAATTATCTAAAGAATTTCGAAATTGATAATTTTAGTTCTTACTACTATGGATTTAATAAATTTTATCTAAAAAAATTTCGGATAAAAAAAAATCCCGAGAGTATCGGGATTTTATAAGAACAAATAAAAAGATTAACCTCTTCTTTCTTTGATTTTTGCTTTTTTACCAGTAAGTTCTCTAAAGTAGTAAATTCTAGCTCTACGTACTTTACCTTTTTGGTTCAATTCAATTTTTTGTAAAGCTGGCATGTTAATTGGGAAGATACGCTCTACACCAACAGCTCCAGACATTTTACGAATTGTAAACGTTTCAGTAGAAGAAGATCCTCTTTTCTGAATTACAACTCCTTTAAAAAACTGAGTTCTTGTTTTTTCACCCTCTTTAATTTCGTAGTACACAGTGATAGTGTCTCCAGCGCTAAAGTTAGGAAAGTCTTTTTTTGATACCATTTCGTTTTGAACGAAATCCATTAAATTTGACATAATAATATGTATATAAATCATTAATTCTAAGCAACATACGCGTCTTTCGCCAGAGGTTGGTTAAAGTGGATGCAAAAGTACTACTATTTTTTATTTCTGCAAAACAATTCTTAATTTAAATACGATGAAGCGTTAATGTTATTGTAAAGTTGTAAAAACTTCCAGCTTCCAGCTTCTAACTTCTAATCTTTTAAATTATATTTGCCCTTTAAAATAGAATAATGAAATTTGATTTATTAAAAACAGACGCTCAAAGCCAAGCCAGAGCAGGACTTATAACTACTGATCATGGTGTGATTGAAACACCAATTTTTATGCCGGTTGGTACAGTTGCTTCTGTAAAAGGAGTGCACCAACGCGAATTAAAAAACGATATTAATCCAGATATTATTTTAGGAAATACCTATCATTTATATTTAAGACCTAAATTAGATGTTTTAGAAAAAGCAGGTGGTTTACACAAATTTATGAATTGGGATAGAAACATTTTAACCGATTCTGGTGGATACCAAGTTTATTCTTTATCAGGAAGACGAAAAATTAAAGAAGAAGGTGTGAAGTTTAAATCGCATTTAGATGGTTCGTACCACTTTTTTTCTCCAGAAAACGTAATGGAAACGCAACGTACTATTGGTGCCGATATTATTATGGCTTTCGATGAATGTACGCCTTATCCTTGTGATTACAGATATGCACAACGTTCGATGCACATGACACATCGTTGGCTAGATAGATGTATCAATCATTTAGAAACGTTACCTTTTAAATACGGATATTCTCAAGCCTTTTTTCCAATAGTTCAAGGAAGTACATATAAAGATTTACGTGCACAATCCGCCGAATTTATTGCCAGTAGAGATCAAGTTGGTAACGCTATTGGTGGACTTTCTGTAGGTGAACCAGCTGAAGAAATGTATGCCATGACAGAAGTTGTAACAGCTATTTTACCTAAAGATAAACCACGTTATTTAATGGGAGTAGGTACTCCAGCGAATATCTTAGAAAATATTGCCTTAGGAATTGATATGTTTGATTGTGTAATGCCAACCCGAAATGCTAGAAACGGAATGTTATTTACGTCTGAAGGCTTTATAAATATCAAAAATAAAAAATGGGAAGAAGATTTTTCTCCAATTGATAGCATGGCACATACGTATGTGGATACTGATTATTCAAAAGCTTATTTACGTCACTTATTTGTGGCTGATGAACTTTTAGGGAAACAAATTGCTACCATTCACAATTTAGGTTTTTATATGTGGTTGGTTCGGGAAGCCAGACGTCAAATTTTAGCTGGAACTTTCAGACAATGGAAAGAAATTATGGTTAAAAAAGTCTCCACAAGATTGTAAAATTTTAGTTTACAGGTTTATAGGTTAAAAGTTTAAAAGGGATTGTAAATAAACAATTAAACATCAACAATACAAATATGAAAAAAATAGATTGGTACATATTTAAAAGATACTTAATCACATTTACAGCAATGTTGTTTATGTTTATTCCTATCGGAATTATTATCGATGTGTCGGAAAAAGTCAATCGTATGATTGAAAATAAAGTCGCTATAAAAGATGTTTTAGTGTACTATTATGGTTTTACTATTTATTTTGCCAATTTATTATTTCCTATTTTCTTGTTTTTATCTATCATTTGGTTTACCTCCAAGTTAGCCAACAATAGTGAAATTATTGCTATTTTAAGTTCCGGAATTTCGTTTACACGATTTTTACGACCGTATCTTATCGGTGCCACTTTGGTTTCCTTTGTAACACTTTTAATGGGTTTCTTTATTCTACCTGATGCTAGTGAAAAATATTGGGATTTTAGATATACATATCTGAAAAAGAATGTAGAGCAAAGACAAACTTCTGATATTTATCGTCAGGTAAAGCCGAATGAATATATGTATGTTAGTAGTTATAATCCTTTAAGTAAAACAGGTTTCGATTTTATTTATGAAAAATTCAATGGCAATAAATTGGAATATAAATTGTACGCCAATCGCGTAACGTATAACGATAAAACCAAAGATTATTCTATGTTTAATTATGTAAAAAGAACTATTGGTAAAAATGGAGATAGTATCGAAAAACAAGAAAAATTAACTAGAAAATTTGAATTTGAACCCGATGATTTAACACCTGTTATTTATGTAGCAGAAACCATGAATATCTTCGATTTAGTTAAATTTATTGATAAAGAACGGGCTAAAGGAAGTTCAAATTTAGATGTGTATTTAGTGGTTTTATATAAAAAATTTAGTATTCCAGCATCAGCATTTATATTAACTATTATAGCGGTTGCGGTTTCTGCAATGAAACGTCGTGGTGGAATGGGTGTGAATTTAGCTATCGGAATTTTAGTAGCCTTTTCTTTTGTGTTTTTCGATAAAATTTTCGGAACATTAGCGGAAAGTTCAAGTATTCCTCCTTTTGCTGCAGTATGGTTTCCTAATTTTATTTTCGGAATTTTAGCTTTTTATTTGTTACGAAATGCCAGACGTTAAACTCAAACATAATTTACATCTTCATTTAATTGTATTTATATGGGGATTTACAGCAATTCTTGGAAAATTAATTTCTTTAGATGCTTTGCCACTGGTATGGTGGCGCATGTCACTTGCTGTTTTGTTTATATTTGGATATATCAGTTATAAAAAAATCGGATATAAACTTTCAAAAAGAGATATATCATTGCTCTTAATTTCTGGTTTAATTATCGCTTTACATTGGATTACCTTTTTTAAAGCCATAAAAGTGTCTAATATTTCCATCACATTGGCTTGTTTGTCCACTGGTGCATTTTTCACTTCAATATTAGAACCTATTTTTTATAAACGAAAAATGGTTTGGTATGAAATTGTTTTCGGACTTGTAGTGTTAATCGGACTGTATTTTGTAATAGAATCTTCTGAACCGAATTTTATCCAAAAAAGTATAAATAGCAATATGTCAGGAACGATGCAAGGTGTTTTATTGGCTTTGACTTCTGCCTTTTTATCCGCTAGTTTCTCTATTATTAATGGAAAATTTGCTCAAAGAATTGATGCTACAATTGTTTCGTTTTACGAATTGTTTGGCGGTGTTTTATTTTTAAGCTTTTTCCTTTTATTTACCGGTCAATTTACCCAAGATTTTTTCACCATAGGATGGGAAGATCTCATGTGGTTAGGTATTTTAGCTTCCATTTGTACCGCTTATGCTTTTATAACTTCAGTGTCTGTAATGAAATTTATCTCACCTTACACCGTGATGTTAACGATCAACTTAGAACCTGTATACGGAATAGCCTTAGCTGTTTTAATTTTTGAAAAGAACGAACAAATGAGTTTTTCCTTTTATATCGGAGCTATGATTATACTTAGTACAGTGATTTTAAATGGTTTATTAAGAAATACTAAAAAAAATACTTAGATTAGAGTCCAAAAATTACACAAATAATTTTTTAATAGTATCTTTGTCAGAACAAACAATTAAAACAAAACTAACTTTTATGGAATATTTAGATTTTGAATTGCCAATAAAAGAGCT
>CAZULO010000032.1:10161-19998 GCA_964621245.1 uncultured Flavobacterium sp. | reverse complement strand
CGGTTGTGTAAATCGACCTTTTGTTTTTTCCACTCCTGAACGGTTTTCGTTTTGATGAATTCAGTTGGTAAGGTGATGTCGCAAGCGATACACAAATTAGTTTGTGGCTGTAAGATGTTTAAAATATCTTCTAGAAATTTATTATTTCTGTATGGGGTTTCCATAAAAATTTGCGCTTGATTTTTTTCATGCGACCATTTTTCCAAATTTTTTAGTGTTGTTTTCTTTTCGTTTTTATCAATGGGTAAATATCCTGTAAAAGCAAAACTTTGTCCGTTCATACCGCTTGCCATTAAGGCTAATAGGATCGAACTTGGTCCGACTAAAGGTACCACTTTGATTCCTTTTTCGTGTGCTAATTTTACAATGACAGCACCTGGATCTGCAATTCCTGGACATCCGGCTTCACTCATTAAGCCTACATTGATCCCGTTTAGTAACGGTTTTATCATTTCGTAATGTTCGCTAACTTCTGTATGTTTATTTAATAAAGATAGTTGTAAACTAGGTTGCGCTTTTTCTGGTACTATTGCTTTAATGGCTTTACGTGCTGTTTTTTCGTTCTCGACGATATAGTGGTCAATTTGTGAAATACATCTTTTGATGGTTTGAGGTAATATATCATCAGGGTTAACACTCACTTCTCCTGGATTAGATAAGGTGCAAGGAATTAAATATAGGGTGCCTAGTGTGTTTGTTGTTTTCATGGTGTTTAACTGTTTGGTATGAAATTTAGGGGTTTATAGTCCCCAATACTCCATCTGATTTTGTTCTATTAGAAGTAATTCGCCAGCTGAAAGGTCATTTTTAAACATAATTACTTCATTAATGTGTCCATAAAAACCTGGTGCATGGGCACCAAATGTCCAGCCTAAATAAAAATTACCTCCGGTGTTACCAGTTGCCACTTGAGGCGAATTATTTAATGCCGTTGTGATTGTGTTTTTTCTTGCTGTTTTGTATGTAGTACCTCTAACAAAAGTATATTGTTTAAACGTGTTTAAATCTCCAGTGTTGTTGTTAAAATACCTTCTGTTTGTAGCACAACAAACTTCTGCTGAATCAAAATAGACATTTCCATCCGACCAATTTATATGAAATGACCATCTCCAGCCACCTGGTAACCATGTTCCAAATGAGTTTTGGTTCGTGTTTGTAGTGGGTTTTATCGATAACAAAAAGGTTCCATTTATACCATTATTTACGATGTTTTCAATGGGTTGATTGATAATTAAATAATCGGTTAGAGCGGCGTTTGTATTTCCTTCAAAAAATATAGCTGGTACTGATTTTGTAGGTGAAGCTATATTTAGTTGCAGTTGTGGTTGGCAATTTGTATTGGTTTGAATAGCATCATAAGCAAGTGGTCCTTGATCGTACCATTTTGTAACATATATTATTCCACTTGAAAAGGTACCTAGTGTTATGTTGTCTCCAATTTTAAAGCTACTTGACCCTACAGAGGTAATAGTAATACTGCTTGTAGTACTTACTACATCCGTTGCATCAAATGATACATTTGCTGTTGCGTTATCTGTACTTCTTCTAATTTCTATTGCAAAACCTGTATAAGTATTTCTTAATTTTCTTAAACTGTATCCAAAAGAAGCTGCTTCATTTGAAATGCTAAGTACATCTTTTTTAGCATAATATCTGTTTGCAGGAAGGGTTTGGGACCAGACCGATACAGACAAAAGTAAACAGATTATAAGTCTTACGTTTTTCATTTTTTCTTCTTTTGTTTAAATTATCTTTACTAGGTTAGTTGTTATTTAACATCACCGCTAATAATTACATTATTGGTGGCTCTCACTTCAAGTCCTACTTTTGCCCATTGTCCGGAAGTAATAAAACCGTTCCATCTGTTTCTTGCTGTAACTCCTGTCGCTGGTGTTAGAGTTATTGCACCTGTTCCTGCTTGTGTGATACTAATTTGATAGCCAATTGGAAGTCCGGTTGGAATTGTAACGACAAT
This sequence comes from uncultured Flavobacterium sp., assembly GCA_964621245.1. Classification (GTDB taxonomy): domain Bacteria; phylum Bacteroidota; class Bacteroidia; order Flavobacteriales; family Flavobacteriaceae; genus Flavobacterium. The sequence goes on along the minus strand of CAZULO010000032.1, from coordinate 18,023 downwards.
AGGTGTGTTGCTAGTAAAATCTAATATTTTTCCTGAATCTTCAATTAATAAAGTGTAGGAAGTGGTAGTGATTGGTTTAATGATTCCAATGTTCATAGGGTTCCAAGCGCTATTGGTATAATAGTAATACAGTTTTGCATCTGTATCAAAAACCATTAAGGATTCTGTTGGTGTTGCAATGGCTATTCGCTGTGCTGAAGTTAATCTGGGAATTAAAATTCCACTGTTTGTACTTTTAATGTCTAACATAGAAGATGGGTCTGGTGTTGTGGTTCCGATTCCAACTTGAGAAAAGGCAATTTGACCCAAAAAAATAAGAATTAGTTGTGTGATTTTTGTCATTTTATATTTAATTATGCGTTATATTTTTATATTGGGGGTATAAGGTTTTAGCTATTTTATCGCAAACCTCGTTTAAGATGGTATACACCTGTTCGAAATCTTGTAAATTCCCATAGTATGGATCAGGAACTTCAAGATTTTTATTGGGATGTAATTCGTTTAATATGATTTTTACTTTTTGTTTGGCTTTTTCATTTGGTGCCATTTGAAGTACATTTTTGTAATTGTTTTGATCCATTACATAAATATGATCAAATAATTCAAAATCTGCAGGTTTTAGTTGACGGCATTTTTGTTGGCTAATGTCGATCCCGAATTTTTTTGCAGTGGCAATGGATCTTGCGTCTGGAGCTTTGTTTATGTGGAAGTTAGCGGTTCCAGCACTGTCTATATGGTATTGGTCTTTGGGTAGTTTGTTTTGTAATATTCCTTCCGCGAGTGGCGATCGACAAATATTACCTAAACAAACCATTAACACTTTTACGGGCATGATTTACATACTAAGTTTTTTGTTGATATCGTCTACAAACTTTTTGAATTGTTTGTCTGTAGCTACTAAGTTGTCTACTGTTTTTACAGCGTGTAATACCGTCGCATGGTCTCGGTCTCCAATTTGAGAGCCGATATTTGCTAAAGAAGCTTTCGTGAATTTTTTAGAAAAATACATGGCTAATTGACGGGCTTGCACGATATGACGTTTTCTAGTTTTAGATTTTAGCGTTTCCGTGTCCAATTGGAAGTAGTCTGAAACCACCTTTTGAATGTAGTCGATAGAAATTTCACGTTTGATATTTTTCACAAACTTTTCAACTACTTGTTTGGCTAGTTCTAGATTTACTTCTTTTTTGTTGAAAGAAGATTGAGCTATTAATGAAATAATGGCGCCTTCTAACTCTCTAACATTCGATTTAATATGTTTGGCTACGTATTCTAATATTTCATCAGGCATTTCTACCCCGTCACGATACAAAATATTTCTTAAGATAGAAATTCTTGTTTCATAATCAGGTTGGTGTAATTCGGCAGATAATCCCCATTTGAAACGAGATAATAAGCGTTGCTCAATATCTTGCATGTCTACCGGCGCTTTATCTGAAGTTAAAATTACTTGTTTGCCATTTTGATGTAAGTAGTTAAAGATGTGAAAAAATACATCTTGTGTTCCTGCTTTTCCGGATAAGAATTGTACGTCATCAATAATTAATACATCAATAAGTTGGTAGAAGTGAATGAAATCGTTTCTCGTATTTTTCTTTACAGATTCTATATATTGTTGTGTAAAAATTTCAGCAGAAATATATAAGACTGTTTTTTCTGGAAATTTATCTTTAATTTCTACCCCTATCGCATGAGCTAAGTGCGTTTTCCCTAGTCCAACACCTCCAAATATTAATAAAGGGTTGAAAGAAGTTCCGCCTGGTTTGTTGGCAACGGCCATACCCGCGCTTCTTGATAATCGGTTAGAATCTCCTTCTAAGAAATTATCAAAACTATAGTTTGAATTTAATTGGGATTCAATTTTTACGTTTCTGATTCCTGGAATGATAAAAGGGTTTTTTAATTCCGGATTTTTGTTAACTACGGGTACGTCAATTTCTTGTGTTTTGACTGCACCTCGGTGTGCACTTGGAATTTGTTCCGTAAAGGGAAGTTTATTGCCATAAGTGTTTTCCATTTTAATTTTATACACTAACTTCGCCTGGTTTCCAAGTTCTTTAGTTAATGCTGTTTTTAAAATGACAACATAGTGTTCTTCAAGCCATTCGTAAAAGAATTTACTTGGCACTTGAATATGTAAAGCATTGTCTTCTGTTAGGCTAATTGCCACAATCGGTTCAAACCAAGTTTTGTAGGCTTGTTCCTGAATGTTGTCTTTTATAAAAGACAGACAATTATTCCAAACAGTTTTGGCTGCTTTAGTCATATTTTATAGATTTTTATAGTTTTTTTTATAGATTTTGTAGTCTAATTCACAAGGATATCAATAGGTTAGGTCAATGATTATTCCTTGGTTTTAGGTTGGCAAATATGTGAACAATTTTCTGTAAAAAAAAATGATTTACTATTGTAAATTAAAAAATATTGTTGTAAACAAAATTAAGACTTGTTTAATGATTTCTTAACCTAAAAATTTTAAAATTTTAATATAAATAAATAAGATGAAAGAGTTTGAATTTACGGTACGTGTACGTTATGCTGAAACCGATCAAATGGCTGTGGTTTATCACGGTAATTATGCGCAATACTTTGAAATGGGTAGGGTTGAGTGGTTAAGGAATTTGGGTATTTCTTACAAATGGATGGAAGATAATGGTGTAATGTTACCTGTGGTTTCGTTGCTTATGAATTATAAAAAACCAGCTCGGTATGATGATTTGTTACGAGTAAAAACAATATTAAAAAGTCAGACTACTGTGAAGATAGAATTTGACTATGAAATTTATAATGAAGCAAATGAGTTGTTAACAACTGGTTATTCGATGTTAGTATTTGTAGATATGAAAACGGGTCGTCCTATGTTGCCTCCAACTTATGTAACTGATAAAATACAAGCGTTATTAATTTGAGGTGTTTTATACTGTTTTACATAGTTTATTTTTATCAAAGCTATTTTGTATACTTATAATGTCAACTTTTGGTTGGCATTTTTTATTCATTGCTTATTTTTTGGTAAGTTTCTCGATGTTCTTTTTATTTGTAGTATTTTTTTTTAATTTTGCATTTCTATAACTATAAAAAAATAAAACTATGAAAAAAACATTACATTTTTTATTTATCTGTTTGGTTGGTTCTTCTTTTGCCCAACAGAGTTTGTTCTCGCCTTCTTCTTTAATTTCAATTGCTGGATCAGTTAATAGTCCTTCTAATGAAACCGTGGCTAACATTATTGATGGTACTACAAATACCAAATATTTAGATTTTGACACTGCTGACGGTATGGGGTTTGTGGTACAGTTGGCTAGTAGTTCTGCTTCTTCTGGTTTTGATGTATCTTTAGCAAATGATTCTAACGGTAGAGATCCTATGAACGTATTGATTGAAGGTTCATTAAATGGGTCGACTTATACTTCTGTTTATTCTGGCGCTTTGGCTTGTAATGGAGCAAGATTTTCTACTGCTTCTTATGCTTATCCTACTTCGGCAAGTTATACTTATTATAGAGTTACTTTTTCTAATAAATGTAATTCTTCTGAAAATTGTATTCAATTATCAGAATTCCAATTATATGCTCCAGCTTTAGCAACTGCTAGTTTTTCCACTGTAGCGAGTGGATTATATCCAAATCCAGTAACTTCAGTTTTAAAGCTTTCTTTGCAAGATCAAGTGGTTTTACGTTCTTCTGTTCTTGTAGATGTTAATGGTTTAGTCGTAAAAAAGAATAGTCTTTCTGATTTGACTATTGATTGTTCAGATTTGGCTGCAGGATTTTATTTCTTACAGTTAGAAACCGTTAGTGGTGCTACTGAAACTTTAAAAATTGTTAAAATTTAATTCTTATTTTTAGTAAAATCTGATTTTATTTTATCAAAGAGCTCGTATTTTCGGGCTCTTTTTGTTTTTTGTGGGTTAGATTTTACTGATCAAATTTAGGTTATGCTTCTTCAATTTCTACTTCAAAAGTATTGGTAAAAAGTTCCCAAACCATGGCGGCATTTTTTTTTCGGGTTGCGATTTCAGTTTCACAACTTAATTCCATTTTTTGATTGATGATTTCTAAGTTTTTCTCTTTGATAATTCGCATGACTTTGTTCATGTTTTTATAATCGAAAGCGACCTTGAAATGTTGATTACTTGTTTTTTCAACAATTAATGCTTCTTGAAGTGTAAGTTGTGCTGTAGTTTTATAAGCTGTTATTAATCCGCCCACACCGAGTTTGATTCCTCCAAAATAACGCACCACAACTACGAGTAGGTTCGTTAATTCAAAAGATTGGATTTGTCCGTAAATGGGCATTCCGGCTGAATTGTTTGGTTCTCCATCGTCATTGGCTCTGAATTTAATGTTTTCTGTTCCCATTTGATAGGCATAGCACCAATGTCTGGCAGAAAAATGTATGGATTTAAGCTGGTCGATATAATTTTTTACTTCTTGTTCTGAAGTGATGGGAAAGGCATAGCCTATAAATTTGCTGTTTTTTTCTTTAAATAAGATGTTTTCCACCGCAACATCAATGGTTTTATAGGTGTCTTTAATTTCTGAGTTTTGCAATTTTAAAGTATTTTTTTATCAAATAAATGAGTCACATCTTCTTGGCCTACTTTTATTTGCCATGTATTTATTCCTAGTGATTTGGCTGCTTCAATATGTTCTAACGTGTCGTCTATAAACAAGGTTTTGTTCGGTTTTAAATTGTGTTGTTTTAAGATCAGATTAAACACACTTGGGTCGGGTTTTCTTTCTTTAATTTCAAAAGAAAAATAAATTTTGTGAAACAAAGCATAAAATTCTCTTGCAAAAGTAAGACCTACTCGGTGTTCAAATTTATCAATATGCGTTGGGTTGGTGTTGCTTAATAAAAATAAATTGTATTTGTTTTGTAATTTTTCCAAGAATTCTAATCGTTCTAATGGGAAGTCTACGATGATAGCGTTCCAAGCTTCGCGAATTTCTAATAGACTTCGTTCGGGAATATACGTTTGTATGGCTTCTAAAAATTGAAGTTCGTTTAGTTTACCTGTTTCAAATAAAATGGTTTTGGCTTTTAAGTCGTTATTCCATTCTTCTAAACCCAATTTTTTAAATGCATCTTTAGTAGCTTGCGGATTTAAGTTTAAAAACACATCACCTAAATCAAAAATAATGGCTTCAATCATAATTTGTGTATCGTGTTAATTGGTTATTTTTAATTTTTATACTCGAATGTGGAGCCGCATTAAAAACTGGTTTTTTTATTCCTTCCTTAAGCTGTTCCGCTGTACTGAAAATTCGAATTTCATCCCACAAATTGGCGTCTATAAATTGTTGTAAGGTGTTTGTGCCGCCTTCAATTAGAATAGATTGTAAGTTGTTTTCGTATGTTTTTTTGATGATTGTAGCCATCAAATGGTCATCAAATGTAACTTTTTCCCATGTACAATTTTCCGAATTTACACAATTTTCTTCTTCTGTAAAAATAATCGTAGGATATTTTTTGTTTTTAATGTTAAAATCTACGGGTATTTTATTCGTTTTATCTAATACAATACGAGTAGGAGTAGGCCCAAACCAATCTCTAGCATCCAAATTCGGATTGTCTTTCAAAACGGTAGTAGTGCCCACTAAAATAGCTTGTTCTTCCGTACGATATTTATGAACTATTTGTCTGGAATATTGGTTTGAAATGGCAATTGAGGAATTTGTATCGTTTTGTAAAGGCGCGATAAATCCATCAGCCGTTTCTGCCCATTTTAAAATGATATAAGGTCTTTTTTTGTTATGAAACGTAAAAAAACGTTTGTTGATTTCTAAACATTCTTTTTCTAAAACATTCAAAATTACTTCACAGCCTGCTTGTTGTAATTTTTCAATCCCTTTTCCGGCTACTTCTGAAAACGTATCGATACAACCAATGACCACTTTAGGTATTTTGTGTTCGATAATTAAATTCGCACAGGGTGGTGTTTTTCCAAAATGACTACAGGGCTCTAAATTCACATAAATGGTGCTTTCGGAAAGTAATTCTTTGTTTTTTACTGCGTTTATGGCATTCACTTCGGCATGAGGTTCGCCTGCTTTTTTGTGCCAACCTTCACCAATTATTTTTCCGTTGTGTACAATCACACTGCCCACTAAGGGATTTGGATACGTAGTTCCTAAACCATTTTTGGCCAATTGTAAACAGCGTTTCATGAATATTTCGTGGGACTTCATATTGTATTGAGTTTGTTTTATTTTCTCGTTACGCTAGCCTTATTGTTCTTGGCAATTTATAGCTGCAAACTTCAGATGCTTTGTACTTTTCACTCACAAATTTACTACTTTTACATTTTAAATTTACATATGAACTATATTATACGAAAAATTGAACCTAAAGATAACTTAAAAATAGCAACTGTTATCCGAACTATATTTGAAGAATTAGACGCCCCAAAAGTTGGAACCGCTTATGCTGATCCGCATTTAAATACCTTATTTGAAGTGTATCAAGCTGAAAATGAAATTTATTTTGTAGTGGAAGCAGATGGAATTATTTTAGGTGGCTGTGGGATCGGAAATTTAATAGATGCTGAATTTAAAATATGCGAACTACAAAAAATGTATTTGGCAAAAGAAGCCAGAGGAAGGGGAATTGCTCAAGAACTAATGCAAAATTGCTTAGCATTTGCGAAACAGGCAGGATACGATAAATGTTATATTGAAACGTTGCCTTTTATGAAAGATGCACAAAAATTATATGTAAAATCAGGATTCACTTATATTGATGGTCCAATGGGGGCTACTGGGCATAATGCTTGTGATGTGTTTATGATAAAGGATTTGTAAAATGTGTTACACAGATTCGCACAAATTTTCACCGATTAATTGGTGTTAATTTGTGTTTAAAAAAAATTAAATGAAAATTAAAAACCTAAAATCACATTTTTTCTCTGAATTACAAACGATTCAGGAGGCTTCAGAAATAGAAAGTTTCTTTTTTATTTTGACGGAATATTTGCATCATTTTAAACGCATTGATATTTCACTACATCCTGATTTTGAAGTTTCTGAAACAGATTTGAAGAAATGGAACACTATAATTTCGGAATTAAAAACGGAGAAACCGATTCAATATATTACAGGTGAAGCTTGGTTTTATGGCTATCGATTTGAAGTCAATGAAAACACCTTAATTCCACGTCCCGAAACAGAAGAATTGGTGGAATGGATCCTTGAAAGTACGAAACTGGAAGCTGGAAGCAAGAAGTTGAATATTATAGATATTGGAACCGGTTCAGGTTGTATTCCGATTTCGTTAAAAAAAGAAATTCCGAATTCTAATGTTTTCTCTGTTGATGTTTCGGAAAAAGCATTAGAAATGGCACGTAAAAACGCTGTTGATAATGAAGTGGAAGTCGATTTTATTCTACAAAATATTTTAGAAATTGATACTTTAAACGAACTCCAAACTAAAAACTCTAAACTTTCCACTCCATTCGATATCATTGTTTCTAATCCGCCTTATGTTCGGAATTTAGAAAAACAAGAAATTAAAAAGAATGTATTGGATTATGAGCCACATTTAGCCTTGTTTGTGGAAGATACAGATGCGTTATTATTTTACAGAAAAATTGCCCAATTAGCATTAACTAGTTTGAGTCCAAACGGTAAATTATTCTTTGAAATCAATCAATACCTAGGAAAAGAAACCGTTAAGTTACTAGAAGATTTAGGTTTTAAAAACATTCAGTTACGTAAAGATTTTGTGGGTAATGACAGAATGATTTGCTGTGAAGTTTAGTATGTAGTCGCAGTTTTCAGTCGCAGTCTCAGTCTCAGTCTCAGTTTTCAGTCTCAGTTTTCAGTCTCAGTTTTCAGTCTCAGTTTTCAGTCTCAGTTTTCA
>CAZULO010000032.1:0-10061 GCA_964621245.1 uncultured Flavobacterium sp. | reverse complement strand
AAAGTTGTGATGAAGGCTATAATAATGGCGGCCCAGGGGGTGACAAAATCAAATCCGGCTAAACTTGCAATTAATGAGCCTAAAAGTAATCCAAAAATAATTCCGATTATACCTCCAATCTGACTAATTACAAAGGTTTCTGTGAAAAATTGCCATGCAATAGTGCCTCTTTTTGCGCCAAGTGCTTTTCGGATTCCGATTTCTCTGGTTCGTTCTGATACCGAAACTAGCATAATATTCATTAATGCGATAGTTGAACCAAAAATAGTAATGGCTCCAATTGCAATTGCTGCAATATTTATTACCGCAATGTTTTCTCCTAATTTCTGAATTAAATCATCACTGCGTTTGATTCCGAAATTTTCTTTTTTAACGGGATTTAGTTTTCTGACTCTACGCATGGTTAATATCGCGTTGTCGACACCTTCATCTAATAATTGTTTGTTGCTAATTTTAACATCAATATCATAATTAATTCCAGGTTGTGAAAATATCGAACGTGTAATTTGAATGGGAAGAATTACTCGTAAATCTTGATTGTTTCCAAAAGTCGCCCCTTTTTCTTTCAATAATCCAATGACTTTAAATTTGGCGCCTCGAATGGAAATAGTTTTGTCAATTGGATTCACACCTTCAAACAATCCGTCTTTAAAATTGGCACCTACTACACAAACGTAATTGTTGTTATCTACATCAAAAGAGGTGAAATTCCGACCTGATTCTAATTCAAAACCATTGTTTGGTAAGTAATTTTCATCGGCTCCTAAAATAGTAATTTCTGGATCTGTTTTTTTATTGTCGAATTTTACTTCTGCATTTGTAGAAGCACTAAAAGAAAGTGAAGTAGAAGAAAAAGGAAATGTAAATTTATCCTTAAAACTTTTAGCTTGCGGATAACTTATAAAGGGATTGGCTTTTTGAGCACCATCATTTCTATTAATTTGTTCTGAAAAATCATATTGGCTTATCGAAAATGTATTGGCTCCCATAGAAGCAAAATTTCCAAATAAGGTGCTCTCTAATGCTTTGGTTAAGGTTAAAATTCCCACCAAAAAAGTAATACCAATCACTATAATAAATACAGTTAAAAAGGTACGTAAAGCCTGACTTCTAATGGAGTCTAACGCTATTTTTGTATTTTCTCTAAATAATCCAATCATAACTATTTGTAGTTCATTTTGTTTTTTTGTTACAAAAAAAATTAAAGAACCAAGTAAAAAGTAAAAAGGTAAAAGTTTTGGTTTGTAATTTTATAGGAATTGCTTTTTGTTCTCACTTTTTACTTGTCACTTTTTCCTTGTTTCTTTTTACTTTTTCCTTGGCTCTTTTTCTTTATGTCATATAAAAGTAAGATATTTGCAAAAAATTACTCAAATTAAGCTATAAGTTTAGACTTCCAACTTCTAACTTCTAACTTCTAACTTTAAAATATGGCATCAAAACCAAGTATTCCTAAAGGAACTCGCGATTTTTCTTCAACGGAAGTTGCAAAAAGAAATTACATTTTTTCTATCATAAAATCAAATTTTGAACGCTTTGGTTTTCAACCTATTGAAACACCTTCTTTTGAGAATTCAGATACTTTAATGGGGAAATATGGCGAAGAAGGCGATAGGTTGATTTTTAAGATATTGAATTCAGGTGACTATTTGGAAAAAGTTTCTGAGGAGGATTTAAACGCGAAGAATAGTAAAAAAATAACCTCTTCCATCTCAGAAAAAGCCCTTCGATACGACTTAACTGTGCCCTTTGCACGTTATGTCGTACAACATCAAAATGAATTAGCTTTTCCCTTTAAACGCTACCAAATTCAACCAGTTTGGAGAGCAGATAGACCACAAAAAGGACGTTTTAGAGAGTTTTTTCAATGTGATGCAGATGTGGTAGGAAGTAATTCGCTTTGGCAAGAAGTGGAATTCGTACAATTATATGATACGATTTTTACCGCTTTAGGTTTAAAAGGGGTCAACATAAAAATTAATAACCGTAAAATTTTATCCGGAATTGCTGAAGTTATTGGTGCTTCGGATAAATTGATTGATTTTACTGTTGCTTTAGATAAATTGGATAAGATTGGGGAAGATGGTGTAAAGAAAGAAATGCTTGAAAAAGGTATTTCGGATTCGGCCATTGAAAAAGTGCAACCGCTTTTCAACTTTACAGGAACGATCAACCAAAAAATCGAAAAATTAGCCACACTTTTAGCCACTTCAACAGAAGGTACAAAAGGTGTAGAAGAATTAAAATTTATTTGTAACGCGATTGACGAATTAGGCTTGCAAACCGCTACTTTAGATTTAGATGTTACGTTAGCACGTGGTTTAAATTATTATACGGGTGCAATTTATGAAGTCGGTGCACCTAAAGGTGTTGCCATGGGTTCGATTGGTGGTGGTGGTCGTTATGATGATTTAACGGGTATTTTCGGCTTGAAAAACATTAGTGGTGTGGGAATTTCTTTCGGATTGGATCGTATTTATTTGGTTTTGGAAGAATTAGGTTTGTTTCCAGAAACGGTAACCACTACATCAAAAGCTTTATTCATTAATTTCGGAGAAGCAGAAACGTTATTTTCTTTAAAAGCCATTTCGCATTTAAGACAAAACGAAGTTAAAGTAGAACTGTATCCTGATAAAGCTAAAATGGACAAACAGTTTAAATTTGCAGAGAAAAAAGGAATTCAATTCGCCGTTTTAGTAGGTGAGGAAGAAATCAAACAAAACCAGTATAAAGTCAAAGATTTAATTTCTGGAGCGCAAGAAACGGTTTCGTTAGAAGAATTAGTAGAAAAATTAAAATAAATAGGAATACAGATTTTACAGATTGAATCGGATTTTTCAATAGGTATCAATCTTTTAAAAAAAACTTTGCGCCTTAGCGCCATAGTGGCAAAATATGAAAAAATACTTCCAAGAATTTAAATACAACTTCAATTTGGCTTTACCTGTGATTTTAGGTATGGTTGGACATACGTTAGTTGGCGTAGTAGACAATATTTTCGTTGGACAATTAGGCTCTACCGAATTAGCAGCGGTTTCTTTAGGGAATAGTTTTATTTTTATTGGGATGTCTATCGGAATTGGATTTTCCACAGCTATTACACCAATTATTGCCGAGTTTGATAGCACAAAAGACAGAGAAGGTGGGAGAAGTGCTTTTCAAAACGGCTTGATTTTGTGTACCATTTTAGGTTTCGGATTGTTCTTTTTGTTGTTTTTTGCTAAACCTTTGTTGGCGTACATGAATCAACCAGCAGATGTGGTACAATTGGCTAAACCTTTTTTAGATATAGTTGGTTTTTCATTAGTGCCTTTGGTTATTTTTCAAGCTTATAAACAGTTTGCCGATGGAATGAGTGAAACCAAATATTCCATGTATGCTACTATTTACGGTAATGTTATTAATGTGGTAATTAATGCCTTATTGGTTTTCGGATTGTTTATGTTTCCGAAAATGGGTATCGTAGGTTCAGCCATCGGGACTTTAGTGGCTCGTATTTTTATGGTGATTTATATGCATTATATTTTGTCTAAAAATGAAAAATTTAAATCGTTTTTCAAGGATTTCGGATGGCAATCTTTTCAAAAAAGTATGTCGGATAAAATTATAAAATTAGGAATTCCCTCTTCCATGCAAATGTTTTTTGAAGTGGCTTTATTTACTGGAGCCATTTGGTTGTGTGGAATGATTGGGACTACGAGTCAAGCCGCCAATCAAATTGCCTTAAGTTTGGCTTCGTTGACGTTTATGTTTGCTATGGGATTAAGTGTAACCGCCATGATTCGAGTAGCGAATCACAAAGGATTAGACGATTATAAAAAATTAAATACAGTAGCACATTCTATTTTTTTAATGGCCATTCTTGTTGAAATTGTTTTTGCTGTTGTTTTTATGTTGGGCTGTCAATTTTTCCCCGCATTTTTCGTAAATTCAGAAATGGCTTTAAATGCAGTGGAAATACAAGAAGTACTTTCTATTTCTTCCAAATTATTAATTGTAGCTGCTTTTTTTCAAATTTCGGATGGAATCCAAGTTGTAGTTTTAGGTGCTTTACGAGGGATGCAAGATGTAAAAGTTCCAATGTATATTACCTTTATTGCCTATTGGATTATAGGTTTCCCAATATCAATTTATTTGGGATTATACACCAATTTAAAAGCAGAAGGGGTATGGATTGGACTATTAGCTGGTTTAACAGCCGCCGCTATTATGTTGTATTTCCGTTTCCGATTTTTGTTGAAAAAACACAGATAAAATTTGAAATTAGAAAAAGAATTGTATTTTTGAAAATACAATAGACTATTTAATCATATAAATCATACATTAAAATATAAAATATGAAATTACCAAAATTTGTAACCGGTGATAATACTGATTTTCCAGATGATATTTTTGTTATTCACCTGGAATACCCTAGATTTTTTATCAATCTTAAAGATGATTCCGTAGAATTTTTAGAAGATATAGAAGAAGAAGATCAAACCGAATTAGAGGCAGAAATGGAACATTTAATCACCTTAGCAGGTGAGTTTTATGATCGAGAAATGGAACGCTACGAACAAGAATAATTTCAATATACTAACTACACCAACTATTCACTTACTAAACTTTATTGATATGAAAATTAAAATCTTTGTTCCATTTTTTTTAGGAATTACACTTTTACTCACTTCTTGTAGTGGGAATAATAACGATGAGATTCTAAAATTAACTAACGACAAAACCTTAGGAATTGTGAAAATGAACATCGATGACGTCATTAAAAAACTTCCTAAAGATAAGATTTTAGCTGACACAACAAATAAGTTTACTAATACAGATAAAGAATTAAGATTGTTTGTGAGGTTAGATGAATTGGGTGTTGCCACTGATCAACCTTTTTATATTACGACCGAATCTGAGAAAGATAAATTTATAACTTCTTATATTTTTTGGTTAGATGACGAGGTGTTATTCCTAAAAAAATTCAAAGAAATTTATGGTAATGAATTAGTTATCGATCATAATAAAAATTTAGTATATAATGAAAAAGAGGTCGTAGGCGCCTTTAAAGACGGTATTTTTGTGATGTCTAAAAAATCGTACGATCCTTACACAAGTCGGGCTAGATCTTATAATTATTCTTATGAAGAGGACTATTATGGAGATTATGAAGAAGATGACATGTCTGTTTCTGAAACGTTTTATAAAGATTTCTTCACTAGAAAAGCGATAGAAGATGAACATGTTTTAGACGCTATTGATACAGCTTTAAAAGACGATATGGATGCTAGTGCTTGGGTTAATATTCATGGTATTATTTCAAATGCAACAAAAGGATATATAGAAACGTTAGCTATAAATAAGTTATTAATAGGTTCTGGAATTGGATTTAATTTAAATTTCGAGGAAGGAAAAATCGAATGTAATGGAGAATCGTTTTTCAACGAGGATATGAAAAAAATAGTTGAAAAATATTACGACGATAATGAGATCAATTATGATATTGTAAAAAATGTATCATTTGATCAGGCTAGTGTGTATACTATCGGGTTTTTTAGTACAGATTTTATTAAATATTTTATTAAAGAAGCGGGTTTTGAAGCCACAGCAAATAATTATTTAGAAAACAAAGATCTTACTGTGGAAGACATTTTATCCGCTTTCAATGGACAATATGCGGTGGTGAATTATGGAGAAACTACTTCAAAAATTAAATCGTATGATGGTAGTGTTTATGATTACAAACAACCGAATACTTTAGTTGTTTTTGGTCTAAATCCGGATAAATCTCAAAAAATAATGAATTTGTTTCAAGAACCTTATTTGAAATTAGACGACAAGTTCTTTAAAAATGACAAATACCTAGCTTTTACTTCAGATAAGAAAAATTTTAATTTATTTAAGACGAATAAATCAGGGCAACACAGTAAATTGAATAAAATAACTGGGGTAACGAGTTACAGCTATGGTAACGGAAAAGAAATCAATAAATCGCTAGGTTCTGATTTAAAATTTAAAATTGAAGAATTGGTTTCCACCTCAAAAATTGAAGATGGGAATATGCTGTCTGAAGCCACAGTAATTTTTGAAAAGAAAGACAAAAATATTTTGCATTACATTCTGGGCTATGAATAGTATTACCATACAAAATGTACTTCCAAAATATTTTACACCAAAAACCATAGCGGAAAAAAATACGATTTGGAAAAAAAACACCACGTTTCTTAAAGGTCATAGTTATGTAATTATTGCCCCTTCAGGAAGTGGGAAATCGACTTTGGCAAACGCGATGCTAGGCAATCATATGGAATATGATGGTGCTATTTTGTATGATACTTCGGATTTGAAATCGTTGTCCATTGAGAAAATTGTAAATTTTAGAAAAAATGGGGTACAACTTTTATTTCAAGATATTCGATTAATTCCAGATTTAACCATAAGAGAAAATATTTTATTACGTGTTTTCAATAAAAAAGACCGTCATTTTGAAAGTCAACTCAAAGATTATGCCCGAATTTTAGGCATTGAATCTTTATTGGATAAGAAAGCAAAAAATTGTTCTTATGGTGAAAGACAACGTGCTGCCATTGTTAGAAGTTTGATACATCCGGCTTCATTTTTAATTTATGATGAATGTTTTAGTCATTTAGATGTTGAAAATAAAGAAAAAGCTTTTACTCTAATTCAGCAAGTTGCCAAAGCAGCAGGAAGTGCGGTGATTTTCTTTGAATTAAACGATTTTTCTTTTAGTCATAACTTTACTAAATTACACTTATAATGAAACAGTTTGTGAAATCTGCATTTTTGTATGTAGGATTGCTTTTAGCTTTCATTTTAGTTTTAACTTGTGTGCAACTTTACACGAATGCTAACGTGTTGTTTGGTAAAAAAAGTTCTGATTCTAATTATTGGATTACGCTTTCTAAAACCATCAATCCGGATAATATTGGTAGAAAAGAATTAATTGGGTTTAATGCTACGGATATCACGGAATTAAAAACTTGGAAAGAAGTGAACGCTATTTATCCAATTGTTTCCAACGATTTTAAAGTGTCTGCCGATGGGGGAAGTTTTATTCCGTTTTATACTGATATGTATTTAGAAGCAGTAGCAAATGAAGCTATAGATGTTAAAGATTTATCGGAATTTGTGGTGAAAGACAATACCATTCCAATTATTATTTCTCGAGAATATTTAAATTTATATAATTATGGTTTTGCTTTAAACCAAGGTTTACCTCAAATTACAGAAGCTTTTGCTAAAAAGATTGAAGTCAATATTAATATTACTTTAAAAGATAAAAATGTAAAATATAAAGGTAGGTTAGTGGGTTTGTCAGATCGAATTCATTCGGTGTTAGTGCCTAAATCCTTTTTAGATTCTATTAATGCTACCCAATCATTTACGCAAGCCAATAAAGATATTACGAGTCGTGTTTTAGTCAAAGTGAATGATGTTTCCGATCAGGATTTAATTGCTAAAATGACTAAAAAGGGCTATGAATCTAATCAGGAATCTCTTCGTTCTGCCAAAATTAAAGGCAAGTTATTTTTAGTGTTACGCACCATTGCCTTTATTGGGATTTTTATATTAGTGCTATGTGTTTTTATGATTGTAAATTTTATAAAGATGCAATTTCTTGAAAAACAAGAAGAGGTTTCTATAAAATATGCACTGGGTTATTCGCCCAAAAAAATGGTTAGTTCTATCAGTAAGTATTTTAGTATTCAAGTAGCTATTATTCTCTTTATTAGTTTGATTTTACTTTCTGTTGCTCAATATTTTTTTGCTATTTCAGCCCTTTCAAATGGATTAGTTTCTAAATATATTGCTTATTATTTATGGAGTTTTATTTTATTACTTCCCTTGATCATTTACTTTATTGTCAATCAATTAATTTACCATTGGTTATTAAAATCGTGGAAGTTTTAAATATTTCAAATTTAATTTTGATTTAAATATATAACCGTTATAAGAAATTATAGCGGTTTTTTGTTGTTTTTTCTTTATTCAAAATTAGTTTAAATTAGAGAATTGTGAATATCTCTTTTCTAAAATTAGAATTTGTTTTTTATTGAAAACTTATCTTTACCACCTAATAAAAATGTCATAAATATGAGTGCAATTTGGTTTGAATGTAAAGTAAAATATAGAAAAACAGATGAAAATGGGGTGCAAAAAATCGTAACAGAGCCTTATTTGATAGATGCGATGTCGTACACAGAAGCCGAATCCCGATTAACAGATGAAATGTCGGCTTATATTAGTGAAGAGTTTAAGATTACGAATATAAAGATGGCCAATTACGCTGAAATTCATCCTTTTGAAAAAGCAGACCGTTGGTTTAAATCGAAAGTGTCTTTATTAGCTTATGATGAAGAAAGCGGTAAAGAACGCAAATCGAATATGTATATTTTATTACAAGCGAATGATGTAAAAGAAGCTTTTGAAAACACCGTTCAAGTGATGCAAGGAACCGTAGGTGAGTACTCCATTCCTGCGATTTCGGAATCACCTATTTTAGATGTTTTTCCTTATTTTGATGGGCAAGATGAAGGTTTAGAAAAGTTTTTAGCTTTCAATCAGCGCAAGCAATCTAGTGCTGTTGTTGCAGATGAACCTATAGATGAGATGGAATTTGATGCAGAATTAATTAAAGAAATGAATTAAAAAAATGCCCCAAATAAGTCTTTCTTTTTGGGGCATTTTCATATCAAAAGAGAATTTAAACTTTTAATTTATAACGGCATTAATTTTTTGCCATAATACATCATCAAAATCAGATAGTGCAAAATTTGAACCATCAGCGGCATCACCCATTCTGATAATTACTAATTTTTTACTTGGTACTACATAGATTTTTTGATCATTTTTTCCTAAAGCACAATACATATCGGATGGGGCATTTGGAATTAAAGAGCCGTTAAATTGCAGTTGGCTTTGAGGCATATGGTAACTGGTTTTTCCGTTTAACCACCATAAATAGCCATACGCTAAGTTAATAGTTTGTGAGGTGTTTGTAGCTTCATCAAAATAGGCTGAGTTAATAATTTGTGTGCCATTCCAGTTTCCTTTTGCTAAAGCTAAAAGGCCAAAACGAGCCATGCTACGGGCATCACTACTGTAAACACTTAATCCTTGATAAGGAAGCCAAAATCCGGTCATCCCAATTTTATCTCTTAATTTGGTGTTGAAATAACTTGTCCAGGTTTGATTTGTAGCTTCTTCAATTACATCTTGTAATTTTACGTAAACATTATGATACGCCCAACGTGTTCCTGCATCTGCGACATATTGTAAGTTTGCTGGTGAAACATCATCTCCAAGTGCATCATTAAGCCCCGAATTCATACTTAATAAATGTTTACAAGTAATTAGGTTTTCTTTGGCTAAGGGTGCGCTTGTCCAACCCGTACCTAAATAATCAGACACCTTATTGTTGATATTTAAAAATCCTTCTTGTTGCGCAATACCAGTGACTGTTGCCGTTAAAGTTTTTCCAGCACTTGCCCAATATCTTGGTGTAGTGGCATCTTGTCCGTTAAAATACTGTTCCATTACAATTTTACCGTTGTGTAATACTATAAAACTTTTGCTGTTTTTTAGATTTAAATAGTCATATAATGCTTGTATATTATTGGTTTTCCAACCTAAACTTTCTGGTGTTTTCGTTTCCCAAGTATTTGATGTATTTGGTGGGAAATACATAACCTCTTCTGCAGGGCTTGGAGTAGGAGTAGGTGTTTCATCCGAACTACATGAAATGCAAGTCGATAATAGGCTAACGAAAAGTATATGTTTTAATTTCATAATTTGTTGTTTATTGAATTAGACTTAAAATAACATAAAAGGTTTAATGTCAAGGACAAGTTAAGATTTTTTCTTCAATACAGATTTAAGAAATTTTAATAATTAATACCCTTTGGGTGTAATTAGTTTCAGATAAGATTTTTTGCCCGTTCGTGTAATTTTTGTCAAAAAATCGTATCGAGAACCAGAAAAATTTCATTAAAAACTATTCTCGATACATTTTTTGTTTCGTTTTACTGCACAAAAAACACTCGAATTGACGTTTTTTT
>CAZULO010000031.1:0-20139 GCA_964621245.1 uncultured Flavobacterium sp. | reverse complement strand
TTTTTTCTGGAGAATTGGGTGCGTAACCTTTTACTGGCTCGTTTACCGCTTTTGGTATATTAAAAAATCCTTTTAACATTGTATTTAATTTGACAATTAGACAATAAGACGTTAAGACAAATTTTAGTTTGTCATAATTTGACGTAAAAGTACAAAGGATTAATTGAATTCTAAAATAAATTATTGACCTGAAAAGTTAAGGTTTGGTTTAATTTATCGCAAAAGGAACATTCAATTTAAAAGTTGGAATTTGAACTTCAAAGGTTTCAGAAGTAGTAAAGTTTAGCATCGTATAAAATCCTTGCATCGCACCAATAGTAGAATGTAACAAACATCCAGACGCATACACATATTTGTCGCCCGGAATAATAATTGGGGTTTGTCCAACCACGCCTTCACCATCAACTGTTTCTGTAAAGTTTAAGGAATCAAAAATTTCCCAATGACGGGCTTGTAATTGAACGATATCTGAACTTAAATTTTCAATGGTAATTTGATAGGAAAAGGCATAAAGTAATTTATAATCTTTAAAATAATTCCCTTCATAATGTGTGTGCACTGAAATTTTAATTCCATTTGAAATTTGTGTCGCCATAGTGTTGTAAAATAGCTTATAAAATTACTGAAAAATGCTTAATTATCCTAAAGTAAAAATTTGTAAATACAGGGAATTAAGGGCTTCAAATTAATTTATGATATCTGTACTGTTAGCTCTTCCAATGCCTATAATTCTGTCGAAACGTTCTGCACCACCTCTATAATATACTAAAACGATATATTCATTTTCGGTTTGATAGAAATTGCCATCCACGGCATTTTCTTCGTCAATTTTTCCTTTTTTATCCACTACAGTATATTGGTAATTGGTAAATCCTTGTTTTAATAATATGGGTTTCTCAAATGTTTTGGTATTGGAATTGTACTCCATTTTAAATTCGTCTGAAAGTTGGTAATTATTAAACATTCCTGATACATAAATCGATTTTTCTAGCGGATTAATATCGGAAATTAAACTGAAATAAATCCAAGAATAATCGGCCTCAATAGTATTCTGAGTGGTGTTTAAATTGTTAACAAAAAAGTTCCCGTTAATGTCAGGAAAAAACGTATAAATTTTGTTTTTTCTAGCTTCGTTAGTATATAAATAAGTGTTGTAAATATCCCCCGAGGTCACTCTAGCAACCGAATTTGATGCGCCTCTGATGTTTTTATTTTCGAAGTTTAAAAATTCATTTCCAGCCCAAAATTGTGTTTCTTTATTGTATCTGTAAATCAATTGGGTTCCGATCGTGTATTGAGGTTTGATATTGTGAATAGCTGTTTGAAATTTTCCGTTTTGATAAATGGAAACTTTTACATTTTCTTTCGGATTTTGTAAAGGTTTGTCTTTGTAATCTATAAAAAATTCGACATTCTGTTTTTGATATAAGGTTTCCATATCTCTAGAACGTTTGATGGTTATGCCTACAACTGTATCATCTTCGTAAATAATAAATTTTTTGGAGAAAACAATTTCTTGATCTTCATCGAAAATTTTTACGATATAATTACCACTTTTTATAATTTGATTGAATTTATTTGGAAAACTTAACGTGTAATGCGAATAAATTTGCAAGCAATTTAACGAATTCTGATAGTTTTGGATACGTTGGTTGTCTAACCCGTTTAAATACTCATTTTTTAATAATTGGCTTGGTGTCCAATCATAATTACATTGTTCGATGGTGTAGTAATAATCGGCTTCGTTACCATATAAGTCATCAAATTGCAAATCGAAATTTTCTCCTAATCGGAAAAAAGGTATGGTGTTGTTTATATTTTGAGAAAAAGTAATGGTTTTAATATTATAGGGTGGAAAAACTTCTTTTTCTTGCGCGTTTATTGATAAAACGAAAAGTAATAAACAAATAATTTTAACTTTTTTAATCATATCTTTTTAATGTATCTCGTAAAAATAAGCATTTTTATACTAAAATCATCTTTTTGAATTCTTAAAACGTATTAAAAAACAGTTATAAATGTAAAAACGATACTAATTTGAAAATATTATGTTAAAGTACAATATTTTTAATTTATTATCGTTTTAATTTGTAAATAATAAATTACAATGAACAAAAAAAGAACTATGAATTATTTTAAAAAATTTTCTGTAGCTGTTTTTATGCTACCACTGAGTATGATGGCTCAAGATTTAGATTTGTCTGCGAAAATCCCTTTCGATTCGAATGTAAGAACCGGAGTTTTGCCAAACGGGCTAACTTATTTTA
This sequence comes from uncultured Flavobacterium sp., assembly GCA_964621245.1. Lineage (GTDB taxonomy): Bacteria > Bacteroidota > Bacteroidia > Flavobacteriales > Flavobacteriaceae > Flavobacterium. The sequence continues at coordinate 17,872 of CAZULO010000031.1, read as the reverse complement.
TTAGGAAAAATGCTAAACCTGAAAAAAAGGTAGATTTAAGACTGATAATTAAAGCGGGTTCTATTTTAGAAACTAATGAACAACAAGGATTAGCTCACTTTATGGAGCACATGTGTTTTAATGGTACAAAAAGATTTCCAAAAAATAAATTAGTAGATTATTTACAAAGTATTGGAGTGAAATTTGGGCAACATTTAAATGCTTATACTGGTTTTGATGAAACGGTTTATTTTTTACCAATTCCAGCAGATAGCCCAGAAAAAATTGAAAACGGTTTTAATATTATCGAAGATTGGGCCTTTAATACCACTTTAACGCCTGAAGAAATTGATAAAGAAAGAGGGGTTGTTTTAGAAGAATATCGTTTAGGTTTAGGTGCCGATAAAAGAATGATGGGAAGATTTATGCCTAAAATGATGTATAATTCGCAATACGCCAATCGTTTGCCAATTGGTCAGAAAGAAGTTTTAGAAAACTTTACCTATGATAAATTGACTAGTTTTTATAAAGATTGGTATCGTCCGAATTTAATGGCAGTAATTGTAGTGGGTGATATTGATGTGAATGAAATGGAAAAGAAAATTAAAGACCATTTTAGTTCTTATAAAAACCCAAAAAACGAAAAACCTAGAAAACAATTTGAAGTCCCAAATCATAAAGAAACTTTCATTGCCATTGAATCGGATAAAGAAGCCACAAGCTCAGATGTGCAATTAATGTATAAGGATTTAGATACTCCCAAAAGTAATGTTACTATAAATGATTTGAAAAGTGACATGATCGAAGGTTTGTTTACTAGCATGATAAATGCACGTTTAGATGAATATGCAAACAGTAATACACCTCCTTTTTTGTACGGATATTCGTATCATGGAGAAACGTTTGCTAAAACAAAAAAAGCCTATCAATCTGTAGCGATGTCTCAGGATAACAAGCAATTAGATGCTTTAAAAGTTTTGGTAGACGAAAATAATAGAGTCAAGAAATATGGTTTTAAAGCCACTGAATTAGAAAGAGCTAAAGCTGAAATTTTAGCAGGAATGGAGAAACAATTTAAAGAAAAAGACAAGCAAAATTCTGAGATGTATGTTAACGAATTGCAATCTTATTTTTTAAATAACGAATCTTCTCCAGGGATCGAATGGTCATACAATTTTATTTCAAAAGTGCTTCCAACAATTCAAATTGAAGATGTTAATGCCGAAATTTCTAAATTAATTAGAGATGAAAACCGCGTAGTAATTTTAACAAGTCCAGAAAAAGAAGGTATAAAAAAACTTTCAGAAGCTGAAGTTTTAGCCGTGATTAATACCGATGCTTCTTCTGTTAAAGACTATGAAGATAAAGCAGTTGCTACTTCATTATTGAAAAATCCAATTAAAGAAGGAACAATTTTAAGTAAAACGTCTAACGATAAAGTGGGTGTAAAAACATTCCAATTATCTAACGGCGCGATAGTAAAATATAAGAAAACAGATTTTAAAAATGAAGAAATTTTATTTGAAGCCATAAGTTTTGGTGGTTCAAATATGTACTCAAATGAAGATTTTAAAAAGGTAAATTGGGCTAATTCAGGTTTAACGGAAGCTGGTTTTTCGGGTTTAAAAACGAATGACATTACTAAATTCATGACGGGCAAAATTGCTACTGTTTCTCCTTATATTTCTGTAGTAAATGAAGGCGTAAGAGGCGCAACAACACCTAAGGATTTTGAATATATGCTACAAATGATGTATGCTTATTTTACTGATTTAAATTATGATGTTGAAGCTTTTGAAGCGTTCAAGCAAAAGCAAAATTCTATGTATTCGAATATGACTTCTCAACCTAATTTTTATTTTAGTCAAGAATTTTATTCGCTTTTAAATCAAGGTAATCCAAGGTTTTTAGGATTAGTGCCGTTAGAAAAAGAATGGGCGTATACGGATTATAAGTTAGCCTATGAAAAGTATAAAGAAAGATTTGCCAATGCTGGAGATTTCGAATTCTACTTTGTTGGAAATATTGATGAAACGCAATTTGAAAGCTTAATTAAAAAATATATTGCTTCGTTACCAGCTTTAAAAACGAAAGAATCAGTAAAAGATTTAGGGTATAGAATGATAAAAGGCGATGTGAAAAAAGTGGTGAACAAAGGAACGGATCCAAAAAGTAATGTAACCATTATGATAAATGGAGAATCAACTTTTGATGCAAATGAAATATTGCCAATGCAATTTTTAGGAGAAATATTAAACATCAAATTAACGGAGAAACTTCGTGAAGCAGAAAGTGGTGTATATACCGTTCGTTCTAGTGGTTCAGTTTCAAAAGTTCCTTATGGTTTGTTTAATTTCAACGTTTCTTTCCCTTGTGGTCCAGATAATGCAGAAAAATTAACACAGTCGGCTCTTCAAGAAATGGAAAAATTAGTTTCTAATGGTCCGGAAGATAAAGATTTACAAAAAGTTATCGAAACCAACTTATTGGATTATAAGAAAAACATTAAAGAGAATAGATATTGGATGACAAATTTTACTAGAAACTTTATGGTATCAGGTGATCTTGAAGATATTTTGAAATATGAAGAGAAAGTAAAAGCTGTTACTGCGAATCAAATTCAACAAGTAGCTAAAAAATATTTAACTCAAGCAAAGAAAATTGGTATATTAATGCCAGAAAAAAAATAATCGCATACAAAAAGTCCCGATTCAATCGGGACTTTTTTATTTATAAACTACAGGAATAATTTCTCCTTTGGCTAAACAATATTTTTCTACTAAATCGGCTGGAATCGTATTGGTATAATCTACTTCTTCAACACGGAAACCGATGCTTCTTAGTTTATCGAAATAATCTCTTCCATACACACGAACGTGATCGTATTGTCCGAAAATTTTAGCACGTTCTTTTTGATCTGTGATTGAATCGTCTGAAAAAGTAACGTCTCTTTTTAAATCTTGTGGAATTTGGAAAATCCCCATTCCGCCTGGCTTCATGACACGATATAATTCCTGCATGGCTTTTGTATCATCAGGAATGTGTTCTAAAACATGGTTGCACAAAATCATATCGTACGAATTATCCTGAAAAGGTAAATTGCAAATATCTGCTTTTACATCAGCTAAAGGCGATAATAAATCTGTAGTCGTATACTCTAAATTCGCTTGTTTTTTAAAACGTTTGTAAAACTCCTGCTCAGGCGCAAAATGCAAGACTTTTATTTTTTCTGTTGAAGTAAAAAAGTTCGTTTTTTCTTGAAGATATAACCATAATAAACGGTGTCTTTCTAAAGATAAAGTACTTGGTGATAACACGTTGTTTCTTTGTGTTCCATATCCGTAAGGTAAAAACATTCGGAAACTGTTTCCATCAATTGGATCCGTGAATTTATTTCCTTTTAATAAAAAAGCAATAATTGGTCGTGCCACAATACTCAATCTAATTAAAATTGGTCTTGGAATGGTGTTCAGTATAAATTTGAAAATTTTCTTCATAGTGTTATTAAACAGAGAAATTATGAACACAGATTTTCACAAATTTCACAGATTTGATTTTATAAAATTAAACGTTTATATTTTAAACTATCTTCACCGAAATTGGCTAAAATTCCAATCTTGTTTTTTGAAGCAGCAAGATAGTTTAATACTTGTTTTGTTTCGCTACTTGTTAATTCTTGTATAGCTTTTAATTCTAAAATTATTTCATTATATACGGTAAAATCGGAATAATAAAAGCTAGATAATTGGATGCCTTTATATTCAATATTATATTGATGTTCTCTAGTGTATGGAATGTTATTTAATTTGAATTCAATTTCTAAAGCATCATCATATACTTTTTCGTTATGCCCTTTTCCTGAAAATTTATGTACTTCCATACATAAACCAATTATTTTATAAGTTTCGTCTTTTAAATATAATTCATTCATGCTATTAATTTTAACCAAGATTTCAATAAATTAATCCAAAATTTTCTGTGTTAATCTGTGAAATCTGTGTTTAATCTTTTAACTCTTTAGAATTATAAAACCAAAGGTTTCTCTCGCAATCCATCTTCTTCGTTACTTACAATTCCTAAAGCTTCATAAATATAAGCGAAAGTAGAAAGCAATTCTGGTTTTCCGTTTACGATGGCTACATCGTGTTCAAAGTGAGCTGAAGGTTTGTTATCGGCAGTTGTAATTGTCCAACCGTCTTTATGTTGAATGATGTTTTTGGTACCTAAATTAATCATAGGTTCGATGGCAATTACCATTCCGTTTACTAATTTTTTTCCATGACCGCGTTTCCCGTAGTTGGCAACTTCTGGATCTTCATGCATTTTTCTACCTAAACCGTGACCGCATAATTCTCGAACGACACCATAACCATGACTTTCACAATGTTTTTGAATTGCATAGCCAATATCTTCTACACGATTACCCACCTTAGTTTCTCTAATTCCGATATATAAGGATTCTTTGGTTACCTGAAGTAGTTTTTTGGTTGCTTCAGCTACTTCACCGACTTCAAAAGTATAGGCGTGATCGCCATAAAAACCATTTTTATAACTTCCACAATCTACAGAAATAATATCTCCATCTCGCAAAGGCGTGTTGTTCGGAATTCCATGTACTACTTGCGTGTTTGGACTCATACATAACGAGTTTGGAAAACCGTACATGCCTAAAAACGCTGGTTCTGCACCATGATCTCTTAGGAAAGTTTCTGCTAGTTTGTCTAAGTGTAAAGTGGTGACACCAGGTTTGATTTCTTTAGCAAGCATTCCTAAGGTTTTAGATACAATCAACGCACTTTCACGCATTAATTCTATTTCTTCTGCAGTTTTGATTATAATCATATTGTAAAATTGAGTTGGCAAAAATACAATATTCTTTTAATAAATGATACAACCGATGCGAACTTCAAAAATTAGTTTGGATTAGCGATCGTTTTGTATAAATCGGCATTCGAAATGTAATATCTATTTTCAATAGCAATTTTAGATAATTGTGCTGAAACTAAATTATTTTCTCGCGTATTAATTAAGAATAATGAACTTTCACCCATATCAAACAAACGTTCTTCAGAATTTAAAAGCGTAGCATTATCTTTCACTAAATCAGAAATGATACTTTCTTGTTTTTTTAATGAAGCAATTTCTGCTTTTTGCGAATCGATTTTATTTAGTAACTGTTCTTTTTCGAAATTCACGCTAAATTGTGCGGCTTCAATTTTCTGTTTCGCTAGTTTTAAACCGCCACGTTCTTTTCTTAAAAATAGAGGAAAAGCAAAATTTACACCTAACTTATAATTTTGATATTGAAATTCTTCGAATTGATTCGGAGTAGCCAAATAATTATAACCCACATCAATTTTTGGAAGTAGGAGATTGGCTTTCAATTTCCGATCCACTTCTAACATGTTGATTTTATAATTTAACGAATTAATCTTTGGATGCGTATCCGTTGAAAAGTTGACTAAATTTAATTCATTGGTGCTTAAATAGTCTTGAATATTTTTAAACAGATTCACTTCAGGAAACATTTGTTCTTCCAGTTCAATCGGAATGGCGTTGGTTGTCCACAAATAATTTGACAATTCTAATCTAGCTTTGGTCAGTTTTAAAAAAGCATCTTCCTTGTTTAGCTGTCTGTTTTTTACAGTAATACCTGCTTCAACACTGTCAATAGCAGCTTTGTCGCCTTGTTCTATTAAGGTTTTGATTCCATTTAAACGAATTTCAGCATTTTTTAAATAAGTGTCATACAATATAAATTCATCGTAATTTTTCTTCCAATTAAAATAAGCAGTTGCTGCTTGATGTAACACTTGAATGGCTTGTAAATTTCTTTCTGCAGTACTTAAGTTAACATTTATTTTTGCTTTTCGTAAATCGGCCATTCTTTGGTTTATTAAAAAACCTTGTAATATAGGTATCGAAATTCCGGCATAGGCTAAACCTTCAGTTGGTGTGCTATTTTGAGGGTTTAAAAACACGCCATCTGTATTTTCGAAACCTCCTTTTACTTCGATTCCATACCAAGTTGGTATCTTAAATCCACCATTAAACAGCGAATAATATTTTTTGTCTTTAAATTCTTTGCTACTAAAATCTGCTTCCAATTTCGGATCGAAAGCTCCACGCGCCATTAATAAATTCGCCTGTGCTTGTGAAATTTCCAAATCGGCAATTTTTACCAAAGGATGGAATTTTTTCACCATACCTAAATATTCATTGAACGACATTTCCTTATTAGAAACTTGTCCGTTTGCTAGATTTAAGACTAAAAATAAAAGAAAGATATACGTTCTCATGTTGTTGATGTTATTTTTCTGAAACCTCTTTGTTTTTATCTTTGGAAGTTGCTGGTTTGTAATAATTTGGAGGGAAACCATTTAGCGTTCGCCATATTTCGTACCAAATAGGAACATTGTCTAATAATGCCATGGTTTGAGCACCCGAGCCAATGCTTAATTGCGTGGGCCATTTGTGTAGGTCTGTTTCATCTGGTGCGATTAATACTCTGTATTTTCCATTATCTGATATGAAATTTTCTACGGCTACAATTTTTCCTCCGAAAGTTCCGTAAGATAAATTCGGCCAACCGGAAAAAACAATAGTAGGCCAACCATCAAACCAAACTCTGACTTTTTCTCCTTTTTGTATTAAAGGGAAATCGTTTGGCGAAATATAAGTTTCTACTGCGATATCATATTTTGCAGGCATAATACTTACTATAGGTGTTCCTTCTTTGATGTTTTCCCCTAAACCTGATTTCAAAGCTCGGTTTACATAACCGTTTTGAGGTGCTTTGATGTAATACATACCATTACGAATTTTGTAATTATTATATTGATTTTCGAGTTTATTTACTTGAGCTTTCGTGTCGTATTTATTACTTTGCGCGGTGTATTGATCACTTTGAGCTTTAGAGAATTTTTCAGAATATTCTGCATTAATTCTGCTGATTTCTACTCTGGCATTAATAAGTTCATTCTCACTACTTAAAAGTTTGTTTTCTTGTGTGATGATTTTTGCTTCAATTTCTTGTAATTTTAAGCGTTTTTCTTCCACATCTGTAAGTGGTTTCAAGCCTTCTTTATTTAATTGTACAGCACGTTTAAATTGAGTATTGGCTATTTTAATTTGTGTTTTTATAGCTTCTAAATCCATACTGTCACTTTTGATTTTTAGAATAGCTTGACGAATTTTGTTTTTTGCTTGTTGGGTTTTTAAATTCCTTTCGTTGTTAATGGCGCCCATTTGCGAACCTAAAGCGTCCACTTTTCCTTCGTAGGAAGCTACAGCATCTTCTTTAGCATTCATTTGGTTTTTGGTATTTTCAACCAAATTTGGATCTAAATAATCTTCTTTAATTTCGGAAATGAATAAAATTGTATCACCAGCTTTTACATAGTCACCTTCATTTACATACCATTTTTCAATTCTTCCAGAAATTAGAGATTGAATCGTTTGCGGACGCTGATTGGGTTTTAAAGTAGTTACTGCTCCAGAACCTGAGATATTTTGTGTCCATGGTATAAATAAAAACACGACAACTAGTACTACAAAAGCTATTAAGATTTTGTTTAATACTTTATAATGCTTGTCTTTGTATAATAATTGTATCGAACTAAATTGATTTAGTTTTTTATTATTTATGCTATTATTGTTTGATACATTTAACATGATTATTTATTTAATATGTTATTAATTTTACCTTTTTCCATAGTAATTACACGATTACTGTTGGCACTAAATTGTCTATTGTTTGAAGTAGCAACAACCGTCCATTTTTGATTTTTATCCATTAAAAAAGATATGATTTCTTGTGAAGTTGCCACATCCATTTTATCTGTTGGATTTTCTAAAAATAAAATTCTTGGTTTATGTAAAATACATCTTGCTAATAATATTTTTTGAATATTTGAAGAAGATAATTGCTTTCCATCAGGGAAAATTGGTGTATTTAATCCGTTTGGTAAGGTTTTGATGAAATTGGTTAGTTTTAAATTATCAAGCGCCCATTTGATATCTTCTTTCGATATGTTCGAATTGTTAAAGGTTAAGTTTTCATAAATTGTACCTTCAAATAAGGTTTCACCTTGTAAAATACTTCCGAAATGGGTTCGGTATTGATTGATGTCCATTTTATTGAAAGTGTCGTCGTTAATTATGAAATGGCCTTCAGTAGGTTGCATCAGTCCAGATAAAATTCGAATTAAGGTTGTTTTTCCTGAACCATTATCACCTTCAACTACGATTTTCTCACCTTGATTTATTTTTAAATTGATGTTATCTAAAGCGTTTGTAGTGTCGTCTTCAAATTTAAAACTTACGTTTTCTAATTCTAAAGATAAGTTAATATAACAATCTGTTTCGTTTACTTCGGATTCTGATTCGATTTCTAAATCGGTCACTTCTCCTATTTTTTCAACAGAGGTTAGTACATCGTAAAACGTTTCTAAACCTAAAACTATTTTTTCAACAGAATTAATGACTAATAAGATGATAATTTCAGCGGCAACAAATTGTCCGATATTCATTTGTTGATTTAAAACTAAGAAACCACCAATTAAGAGTAAACTTGCTGTAATAATTACTTTAAAGCCTATAAGTTGTGAAAACTGTCTTTTGATGATTTTAAAATGTTGTTCTCTATAATTGATGTAATCGCCAACTAGTTTATTATTTTTTTCTAAGGCAAAATCAAAATGATTTGGATTTTTGAAGCTGAAATTATTTCGAGATAATTCTTGTAACCATCCTGCTACTTTATATTTGAATTTGGATTCTTTTAAACTAGTCTTCAAACCTGATTCATATGAAAATTTGAAAATGATGTATAACAAAATAGTCAATAAAATTCCAAAAATGATAAAAAACGGATGATACAAGGAAAGTAAGATAATCCCAAATAAAATTTGAAGTAATGCGGCTGAAAAATCGGTTAATAATTTTGAAGTTCCTTTTTGGATCGATAAAGTATCAAAAAAGCGATTCGCAATTTCAGATGATTGTTTGTTGTATGTTGATGAAAATTTAAGTTTCGGAATTCGATAGGTAAATTCAAAAGCCGATCTGATAAAAATCTTTTGTTGTAAATTTTCTGTAATTCTTAATTGCATTAAAGCCAAAACACCTACAAAAGCTACTCCGATTACTACCAATACTACTAAAACAACCCAAGATACACTGGCTCTTCCGGCTTGAATGAAATTAATAATGGCTTGTATGCCTAGAGGAAGCGATAAACTGATTAATCCTGAAAATACAGCATACGATATAATTTGAATAATATCTTTTCGATCTAATCGTAACAGGTTAAAATATCTTTTTAATGGCGACATAATTTATTTTTTTAAAAGATTTTCAATTAAGTGAATGTAAAAATCAGAAGGATTAATTTCTGTATTACAGTTGGTGATGGTTTTTAAATGGTTTTTTAGAAAATGTTGATGCAACGAGCCTTCTATAATAGAAGAAACTAAACTTTTTGCAAATGGATAGGCGGGTTGTACTTCTTCAATCATTTTTTCAATTCGATAATTTACTTGTTTATAAATAAAGAAAAAACCTTCTTTATTTTCTTTATCTACATGTTTGTTGTATAGTGTTTTGGTAAATTCTTCGATAATAATTCTGTTTAAAACCGCTTCGTTTACATGTGCTGTAGAATCATCATCTTCAATTACTTCAGTAACAATACTGATAGCTTTTTTAAGTTTTTCTAGTTTGTTTTCGATATTTGCTGTTGAAAACACTAAACGGTATTCTATCCAAGCCCAATACCAAGAAGATAAATATACTAAAAGTTTATGTTTGTTTTCAAAATAGCGGTAAATTGAACTTTCGTTGGAACCAATTTTTTCGCCTAATTTTTTAAATGTAAATTCTTCAAAACCAATTTCATCAATTAATAGGATGCTATATTGAATGATTTTTTTTCCTAAAACTGAGGTTTCAGGGTCTTTTACAAAGGTTTTTGGATTCACCTGAATTTTTATGTTGGATAATAAATTTTGCATGTATTAAATTATAACAGCACAAATATAATAGTATTACTATCAATATTTAATAGTTTAACTTTTATTTAATAGTTGTGCAAAAAAAAACCATCTGTTTAGATGGTTATGTGCGTGATGATTATTGTTTTTTTAATTCTAATTTTTCTGCAAAATAATCACAGAAATCTGTCATAGCCCCGGCCATTTTTTCATCGCCAGTTGCTCTTTGGAAAGTATCTGTCATTGCTACTAACGTTTGGTGAAAGAAAATTTTCATTTCATCTACAGGCATGTCTTTTGTCCATAAATCAATACGTAGGGTTTCTTTGGCTTTTGCGTCCCAAATAGATAATAAAACAGTTTTGGCTTCTTCGTTATTTACGCCACCATCTTGTGCTGTCCAAAATAATTTTTCAGGCACATTGTTTTGGTCTAATTCTATATTTACTTTAATTTCTGATGTTTTGCTCATGTCTTAAGGTTGAAGGGTTTAAAGGTTTGTGGTAAAAGGTAAAATAAGTTTTAAACTACTTACTATTTTTTGGGTTTATATCCTGATTTGTTAAAGATAATGGTTGGTTCTGTTTGTAAGAGTTGGTCTAAGGTTACGTCGTTATTTTCCATATAACTTTTTACAATTTGCCATCCTAGCCATTGTCCAACTCTTCCTGGCGATTCTCTATCGATATCCAAGTAAAATTTAGTGAACGGACCATCTTCAATAAATCGTTGGTAATTTTTTATATTATTATCGTACAATAATTTTTCATTAATTAAATAACTCCACATTTGTGATTCATTTTCGATACAAAATTTCTCTTGCAATTCTGTATATCCTATTTTTACATAATTAGGTGTTTCAGGTAAAAGTAAGTCTTTCAAATAATGTAATTTTCCGAAATAAATCATCTCCGCTAATAAGGTTTTGTCTTGTGAAGGGACAATTTTTCTAAAGGCGAAATTCGTAACTAAATCAGGTAAAATTTGATTTGGTTCTAAATTGGCTTTTTGATATTCAGCAAAAGGCTCATAAAACTTATGGTTTTTTCCTAAATACGTGTCTAAAGAGATTAGGATTAAATCGTTCGTATAAAAGGCTTTTTTATCTATAAGTACTTCATTCACTAAAGTTATAACTCTAGGTGTTTTTTCTTCTGGAAAATAATGTTTCACACGGGAAACTAACATATCTAAATCTGTGTTAAACTTAGAATTATCGGGAAATTGTTTGGCAACTTCCTGATTAAGTTCTTTAAAAATAGGATCGGAAATTTTTGCAAACCAAATAGAATCTGGGAATTGTGTTGGAAATAAAAATGGATATTGTTTTTTTAAATCTGGTAAAGTTGAAACAGTAGCTGTAGCATATAATTTATCAAAACGCTCTATATTTAAGGTTACTGATTTTTTTACATCCACAACAGCAACAGCATCATTTTTTTTGCATTGCAGGAAGAAACAGCTAGAAATTAGTAAAAAGATTAATTTTTTCATCGGGTGAAATTTACTATTTTTATCAAAAATTATTGAATTGCAAATATATAATTATATAGCTAATTTATTTATTAAAATTATGTCAAATAAAACAACGTTACATTTAGAGGAAATCAACCAGCATATTGTGAATTGGTTGCAATCTTATGCGGAAAAATCGGGAGTTAAAGGTTTTGTGATTGGAATTTCAGGTGGTATCGATAGTGCTTTAACGTCTACTTTATGTGCACAAACTGGTTTTCCTGTTTTATGTGTTGAAATGCCAATTCATCAAGCCGAAAGTCATGTTAGTCGAGCTAATGAACATATGGACCAATTAAAAAATCGTTTTCCAAATGTGTCTACTACACGAGTAGATTTAACTCCAAGTTTTGAAATATTTAAAGATAATGTGCCTACATCTGAAAATGAAAAGGCTCTACATTTAACTTTAGCGAATACAAGAGCGCGATTACGCATGACAACCTTGTATTATTTGGCTGGAATTCATGGTTTTTTGGTGGCAGGAACTGGTAATAAAGTAGAAGATTTTGGTGTTGGTTTTTATACAAAATATGGTGATGGAGGCGTAGATTTGAGTCCGATTGCCGATTTAATGAAGAGTGAAGTAAGGCAATTAGCAAAATTTGTAGGAGTTCCAGAAAGTATTTTAGTGGCAAAACCTACGGATGGTTTGTTTGGAGATGACCGAAGTGACGAAGATCAATTAGGAGCGAGTTATGATGAGTTAGAATGGGCTATGTTAGCTGTAGATCAAGGGTTTAGTGTGTCTGATTTTGAGGGAAGACAAGCGCAAGTTTTCGAAATTTACCAAAGATTAAACCGTATTAATCAACATAAAATGCAGCCTATTCCAGTCTGTGAAATACCGAAAGAATTTATAATCAGATAAATACGCTGTTTTTAATTTTTTTTTTGCTATTTTTGTGTCATAAAAATAGTGCTAACATATATAAAAATAAATTGGTATGATAACAGTTTGTTTAGCTGATAATTCCCCGGTAGTACACTTGGGAGTTCAAACCTACTTCAGGAACAACGCTGCTATTAGAATAGCGGAAATTGTTACAAATTTTGACGATTTGGTAACAAAGATTGAAGATTCCCCCGTTGATTGTTTAATTATTGAAGCTGAGTTACAAGGCTTAAATAGTATTTTGAAAATTAAAAAGTTATTACAGGAACACCCCAAGTTACATGTAATTTTCTATTCTAATGTTTCAGATACTTTGTACGCTCCACCTGCCATTAAGTGCGGTGTAAAAGGTTATGTTTCTAAAAACATTACACTTTTAGAATTAGAAAACACGATTATCCGAGTAAGTAATGGAGAATCCGTTTTTAGTGCTGAGGTGCGTAAAGCTGTTGATATTTTAAATAAAACGAAAAAATCAGAGCGCTTGTTTAAAAAGCTTTCTACTAGAGAAATAGAAGTATTACGTTATTTCAGTGAAGGAAGAAAAAATAAAGAAGTTGCTATCATTTTAGGATTAGATGAAAAAACAATTAGTACGTATAAATTACGTTTGTTGCAAAAGTTAAGTGTAACGAATTTGTTAGATCTAATCAATAAAGCAAAACAATTAGAAATCATTTAATTGGCTCCAATCAAGAAATATAACATACTTTCATTTGTTATATTTCTTGTTTTTTTAAAATCTTACCAAAACTCTTCCTAGATTCTTTGCAATTACGTTTCTTAATGTAATCAAATCTTTGCTGTTGGATAATATTTCTGTGTTATCTATAGAAACATCTGATGAAATACTTTTCATGTTTTCTGCGATCATCTTATCGATTAATAAAAAACGATACGATAATATAGTTTCTGAAACGTTTTGTTCTAATGTAATGTTTTTATCTTCCACTACAATTTTTCTTAAATGCCATTTATGAAGTAAATCGCGCTCTTCGATCATTAAAATGGACGTTATTTTATCAGTGATTTCCGGACTAGTTTCTGAAATATACTTGTCAATTTCAAATTCTATATTTTGATTGTAATAGGAAATGATGTCGGTATAAATATGTTTAAAAATAGGATTTGACAATTCAATTTCGTCTTCTTGAAGCGCCAAATAAATTTTTTCATAAACTTTATATGTATTGGTTTCTTTGATTTCTACTAAATTTCCAGTTTCATCTTCCGCTTGAAAAATCTCTGTAAAGGTTTCAGATTTTAACCCATTCACTAATAAATGTTCAATAATTTTTTGTTCAAAAATGTATTGGGTGTCAATTTTTTCGGGTTTTAATTGTTCGTTATTTTTAACAACATCAAAGGCTTTTTTTTCTTCTGTAAATTTTTTATTGGCATCGGCAAGATCTTTTTTACTGATTTGTGCCAATGTGTTATACAAAACTTCTTCAGAAATGTCCATAATTCGAGAACATTCTTTAATATATACTTCTCGTTTAATACTGTCAGAAATTTTAGAAATACTGTTGACCATATCTCTAATTAATTCTGCCTTTTTAATGGGGTCGTTATTGGCTTCTTTAACTAATAAATCTGCTTTAAACTGAATGAAATCTTTGCTGTTTTCATCTAAATATTGTTTTAAAACTTCGTAAGAATTGTTTTTAGCAAAACTATCTGGATCTTCTCCATCAGGAAAACTACAAACACGGACATTCATTCCTGCTTCCAAAATTAAATCAATTCCTCTTATTGAAGCGCGTAATCCTGCAGCATCACCATCAAATAAAACGGTAATATTATTTGTTAAACGGTTTATTAAACGAATTTGATCTGGCGTTAAAGCCGTTCCTGAAGACGCGACAACATTTTCAATACCACTTTGATTGAACTGAATCACATCGGTATAACCTTCCACTAAATAACAAGTGTCTAATTTTGCAATGGCTTGTTTCGCTTGAAAAATACCATATAACACTTTGCTTTTATGGTAAATATCACTTTCTGGAGAGTTTAAATATTTAGCAGCTTTTTTATCATTAGTTAAAATTCTTCCACCAAAGCCTAAAACTCTACCGCTCATACTTTGAATAGGAAACATCACACGACCTTTAAAACGATCAAACGTTTTGCCGTCTTCTTGTTTTACGATAGTTAAACCTGTTTTTTCTAAATATTCTAATTTGTAGGCTTTTCCTAAGGCTTCTTTTGTGAAAGCTTCCCAAGCATCTGGCGAATACCCTAATTGGAATTTTTCGATGGTTTCTTTGGTAAAACCACGTTCTTTAAAATATGATAAACCTATGGCCTGACCTTCGTCAGTATGCAACATGGTTTTATGAAAATAATCTCGAGCAAATTCCGAAACCAAATACATGCTTTCTTTTTCGTTGGCTTGTTCGATATCTTCATTGGTAACTACAGTTTCTTCGACTTCAATCCCATATTTGTTTGCTAAATATTTAATGGCTTCTGGATACGTGAAATGTTCATGCTCCATCAAGAAAGTAACAGAATTTCCACCTTTTCCAGAACTGAAATCTTTCCAGATTTGTTTCACTGGAGAAACCATAAACGAAGGTGATTTTTCGTTCACAAACGGCGAAAGTCCTTTCATGTTACTTCCAGAACGTTTCAGTTGTACGAAATCGCCAATGACTTCCTCTACACGGGCTTGGTCAAATACTTTTTCTATGGTTTCTTTAGAGATCAATGTAGAATTTTTGGTGCGCAAATATACGAAGAAATTAAATTTCTATATTCAAAATACCAAGTTGAATATACCAAGTTTTTTAAATTATATATAACAAATTATCAAGTATGAATTGAATAAGAATCTGAAACAAGTTCCGATTAAAAAAAACCTACAAGAAAATTCCTGTAGGTTTTAGAAAAAGCATGATAATATAACTCAAAAAATGTAATTCTAATTTTAATTCCAATCAAAACGGATACCTAATGAAATGTTGTTTTGATCTACTGCGTTGTTTTTAAATATTGGATTTAAATCATATTTTAAATATAATGAAGTTTGTTTGTATCCAATATACGTGCTTAATCCGTAAGTGAAATCATTTACATTGAAGTCTCCTTTTTGTCTTTCAGAAAATTTATATCCATCCACTTTGTAAGAAATAAATTGTTTTGAATTAGTGTTTACTCCCACAAATCCTCCAATTCCGAAACGGGCTCCTTTGTGCGATTTGAATATTTTTTTATCATCTACAGTTTGTGTTTTAGAAAAATCAAATTCTAAATGCATTGGTACTACAAAATATACATTTTTAAAGTAGGTTTTGTTTGCTCTAGTCGCTACGCCGGCATCAACTAAAATGGTTTGGTTGTTCACATCTGCAAAAACTCTGTTGTCTGTAGCGTGTAACATGTTGTACATAAAACCTACTCCATATTTTAAATGTACCAAATTGCTGTTTTTAGATAAGCGCGTATTCCAAGTTAATCCCCATTCGTAAAAAGTAGAACGCGCATAACCAAATTGTGAGTTTGCCACAGCTCCATCTGTAACTAGATTGTTATAACCGGTTGCAAATACAAGTTGACTTGTTGTTTTGTTTTCAGATTTGTTTTTGTTTTTTTTGGCTTCAAACGAAAATTTTACATTAGATTTTGTGCTGTCATTTTCTTCTAAATCCAATTTTCCATTTACTAAATCTCTTAGTGCGGCTTCTTGTGCTGCAATTTTTGTTTCAATATTTTTAGCGCGTTCTTCTGCTATTTTAGCTTTTTGTTTTGCTGCTTCTTCTTTGGTTATTTTACCTAATTCAACATCTTTGTCTAAAGCTTCTACTTCTGCTTTTAAAGCTTTTTTCTCTTCTTCTGAGATTGATTTAATTTGAACAGCTATTTCTTTAGCTTTTTGCTCGAATGTTTTTTCTTGTGCATTTACTTTGCTCACTAAAGTAACTACTGCGATACTGATGTATAAAATAATTTTTTGCATGATTTCTAAGTTTTAGGTTGTTTCTTCTGAAGTTGTTTCAGAATTGAATTGTTTTTAATTATAGTTTCTGTTTACAATTACTGATTTTGCTTGTTTAAATTTAGTTAACGCCTTATTTTTAAACGATTGGTCGAGCTCTGATTCCACCGAGTTAAGTAAGTCGTTAGGGTTTACTTTTAAAGTAGATTTATACGTATTCGTAGTTCCATTCAACTTTTTTTCACCTTGTACTTCGGCAAGTAAAGTTTCTGGATTTGCGTAGTTATACGTAGATTTTTGATTGGTTTGTTCTGGGTTATTTTCGTTATGTGCACTAATTTCCTTAAGTTTTTCTGTTATTTCTTTATAAGATTCGAATTTAGATTTGTATGTCGAATTATCGTTTGGTTTTGAAACCTCTTCTTTAGTTGTACTAGTAGTTTTTGGTGTAGATACCGCTAGTTTATTTTCTACTTCTGATGAGATTATAATTTCTGTATCTTCCTTGTTTTCTACTTCATTTGTTGGTGTTTCATTTGAAATAACTATTTCATTATTCGGTTTTAAAATTTCTGATTTCTGATTTTGTTGAAAAAAAACGTATCCCATTCCTGTAAATAGTAAGAACGAAGCGGCAATTTTTAACCAAAAATATTTTTTTGGCTGTTTTTTTTCTTCGGCCACAGTTAGCATAGCGTCTAATCTGTCCCAAGCTTTTGCAGAAGGTTCAATTTCGCGTGAATTGAATTTCTCTTTGATGTTATTATCGAAATTATTTGGTGCCATTGCTTTTGTTTTTTAATTGGGTAATTTGGGTTTGCAACATTTTTCTTGCGTGAGAAAGTTGCGATTTGGAAGTGCCTTCACTTATTTTTAAAAGTTCGGCAATTTCACTGTGTTTGTATCCTTCTATGGCGTATAAGTTAAAAACCATTTTATAGCCATCGGGCAAATTATCTATTAGTAGTTGGATATCATCTATCGAAAAATCGCCTCCCATTTCATAATCTTCCTCTTCTTCCGCATAAATTACATCATCTATGTCTTTATGATTAAAGCTGTTTTTCTTTACTCGTAAATAATCAATACATTCGTGAATCATTATGCGTTTCACATAGCCTTCAAAACTACCTTTGTGTTCAAATTTCTTTAAATTAGTAAAGAGTTTCATAAACCCAGTAATCATTACATCTTCCGCATGATGTATGTCTTTGATGTATTGTCTGCAGACACTCAGCATTTTTGGAGCAAACTTCGTATACAACTGTTGTTGCGCTTGACGATTATTTGCAATCGCTTCGCTAATTAGTTGTTGTTCGTTTTTATGTAATGCTATTACTTTCATTTTGTTAATTAGTCAATTTTCAATGTGTCGATGTGCCAATTTAATGTTCTAATTTTATAGACGTTTTTGTTTTTAAAAAGGTTGCACGGCAATTAGTCAATTTTCAATGTGTCGATGTGCCAATTTAATGTTCTAATTTTATAGACGATTTTGTTTTTAAAAAGGTTGCACGGCAATTAGTCAATTTTCAATGTGTCGATGAG
>CAZULO010000030.1:15907-20231 GCA_964621245.1 uncultured Flavobacterium sp. | reverse complement strand
GCAGAGAGGAAGGGATTCGAACCCTCGATATGTTGCCATATACACGCTTTCCAAGCGTGCGCCTTAAGCCACTCGGCCACCTCTCTAAATTTAATCATTCATTTCTCCTCGCAATGGGGTTTCAAAAATAGTCTTAAAAACTGAATTAGCAACATTTTGTCCCAATAAATACATTAATTTTGTGATAGCTGCTTCTGTAGTAATGTTTTTTCCAGAAATTAAACCGATTTCTTTTAATCTTGTACTGGTTTCGTAAGTGCCCATTAACACACTTCCGCCGCTACATTGCGTCACATTTACGATGTGTAAACCGCGTTTTACGGCCTGTTCTATTTCTTGTATAAACCAATCTTCCATTGGCGCATTTCCAGAGCCATAGGTTTCTAAAACGATCCCTTTTAAGTTGGGTGTATGCAAAATGGCGTGCAAGATGTTTTTGTTTAAACCAGGAAATAATTTTAAAATTAACACCTTATCGTCAAAAGCGGTGTTTACTTTTAAGGGTTTTGGTTTTTTTTCTTTTAATAAAATAGCTGTATTTACATTTAAATGCACGCCCGATTCCACTAATTCTGGAAAGTTGGGAGAAGTAAACGCATTGAAATGTTCTGCGCTGATTTTGGTGGTTCTGTTTCCTCTGTATAACTTGTATTCAAAGTATAGCGACACTTCCTGAATAACAGGTTTGCCTTTGTCTTGTAAAGAGGCAATTTGAATGGCTGTAATCAAGTTTTCTTTCGCATCCGTACGCAAATCACCAATAGGTAATTGAGAACCTGTAAATACGATGGGTTTGTCTAAGTTCTCAAACATAAAACTTAAAGCAGATGCGCTATACGACATCGTATCCGAACCATGAAGTACTACAAAACCATCAAACTTTGTGTAATTTTCTTCAATTATGGAAGCAGTTTTTTGCCAATCTTCAATTTTCATATTGGAAGAATCAATTGGCTTTTCGAAAGATACCGTTTCAATGGTGCAGTCTAAAAGTTTTAATTCGGGAATCCCTTTGATTAATTTCTTGAAATTGAATGCTTTTAACGCGCCGGTATCGGCATCTTTTATCATACCAATAGTTCCGCCTGTATAAATCAGTAAGATATTTGGTTTAAGAATGGTTTTCAATGGTTTGATATTTTAATCGGTTCACCACCGGATTGGCATACATAGCTAAGAAACTTTCTTTCATTTTACTGTCTTCCGCATTAATACGTAATTCTAACCTTCTTTCAAAAAGTTGTTTTTCTTTGTCGGTATAATTGTCTTTAAAAGTATTAGTTTGATTTAGTATATCATACGCAATATAGTTGGTAGGCCAAAGTTTATAAGATCTTAAAATAGAATCGTCAATAACTTGCGCTAAAGCTAACATTTGTTGGTTGGCGTTATTGGTTTCCTCTGAAATAATATCTAATTCGTGGTTTAGTACATCGCCAATATGAATATGAATGTGTTTTTTCTGACCTATAATTCCACTTAATAAAGTAATAAAATCTTCATTTTTTTCTTTGGTGTAAATTTCATCATTGGCTTCGGCCATTAATTGAGGCATTTTTAAAGCATCTGTTGGATCGTATTCGTAAGATATAGAAACGGGAACAATTTTGATTTTTTTAAAAAAGTCCATTTTGTTCTTTTCATCAGAAGCCATGGCAATCATTTTTAATACACCGGAATGTGTGGCGTCATTTCCATCTTTGGTTCTGCCTTCACGTTGTGCAATCCAAACCGAACGATTTTCTTTCGAAACCAAACGGTACATATATTCTGAAAGTAATTTAGAACTTTCTAATAATTCTCTAGGTGATAAGTTTCTTTGGACTAAAAAATTTCTATTTAATTTAGAAAGCATTAAAAGAAAATCTTTTTTTACCAAGTTATCTCCAATGGCAGAAGCTGTCATTACTAAACCATGTTCGTGTAAACAGACATTTAACAAACAAGTATCTAAGATAATATCTCTATGGTTTGAAATGAAAAAATAGGCGGTATTGGGTTCTAGTTTTTCAAATCCAGAAGTAGTTAAACCATCAGAACTTTTTTCTAAAATTTTTTTTATGGCGTGATACGCAAAGTTGATTTGAAAATCTCTGATCGAATGGGTACGAAGTAATTGTTCTTTCCAAACGCTTTCGTCCACGTTCGGATACGCAAAATCCATTAATGCTTTCATCATAGGATGATGGATAGAAGCACGAATGGCATCGTTAACTTCGGCATCATAATAAGGACGTATTTTATCAAATTTCGACATACTTTATTTTATATCTACAAAAAAACAAAAAAAATAGGAATTAAACGTTATCAAATTTTAAAATCCGAAGACTACTTTGCTGTTTTCTGTGGTTATGGCTGCAATTTCCTCTAAAGGCAAGTTGTAAATTTCCGATAATTTTTCGGCTATGATTTTTATATAGCTGCTTTCGTTGCGTTTTCCTCTAAATGGAACGGGCGCTAAATAAGGAGCATCTGATTCTAAAACAATGTTTTTGATATCTATTTGGTTTAGAAATTGATCTATTTTACCGTTTTTGAAAGTCGCAACTCCGCCGATTCCAAGTTTCATTCCATAGTCGATCGCTTGTTTCGCTTGGTTGAAATCTCCGGTGAAACAATGAAAAATTCCCCAAAGTTCAGGAGATTTTTCTTGAGCTAAAATTTCTAATACTTCATCGAAAGCATCTCTACAGTGAATGTTTATTGGTATTTGATAGTGTTTGGCCAGTTGAATTTGTCGCACAAAAACGTCTTGTTGTTGTTGTAAAAAGGTTTTGTCCCAAAATAAATCGATGCCAATTTCTCCAATAGCTGCAAATTTTCTTTTGTTTAATTCGGTTTCTACATGAGCTAATTCTTCCGCGTAATTTTCTTTTACATAACAAGGATGTAAGCCCATCATTAAAAAAACATTTTCAGGGTATTTTGCTTCTAAATCGTACATTTTACTGGTGTAACTGCTATCTATAGAAGGAACAAAAAGTCTTGAAACTCCAGAATCTAAAGCGCGTTGTATGATTAACTCGCTATCCTCGGTAAATTCTTCTGAATATAAATGTGTATGCGTATCGGTTAAAATCATTTTAGATTACCATTAAATTACAACCTCTGATGTCAGAATTGTCAAATCTTCCTAAAACTTCAAAGGTTTTGTTTTCATATTTTTTTCCCAAATCTTGTGTGGCAATAAACGAACAAGAATTGATATTCGCTAAATCAATTACATTAATCCCGCCTGTTTTGCCTGTTTCTACATAACTTAGCGCATCTTCTGTATCGCGAATCATCACATCCATCCAAATGGGGCATTCGAAAATACCATCTCCTAAAGAATAGGCTTGTGATAAAAGTTCTGTCATGCCATATTCCGAATGTATGGCTGAAACGCCAAATCCTTCACTAAGTATTTCGTGTAATTCTTCTCTGATTAGTTCCTTACGTTTGCCTTTCATGCCTCCGGTTTCCATGATAATTGTGTTTTTTAAGTCGAATTTTTTGTGTTCGATTAAATCTAATAACGCATAGGTCACTCCAATTAAAAGTGTATTTTGACCTTCTTGTTCAAGTGTTAGAATAGTTTGAGATAACGCTTCTAAATTATGTAAATAGAAACCACTTTTAGGGTGATTGCTTCTGGAAATTAAATCTTCAACCATATAAATTAAAGACGATCCCTCACGTTCTAAATAGGATGGAAGTAAAGCCAAAACACAATAATCTTCAATGTTTCCATAAAACTGTGCAAACGCTTTATTATAACTGTTTTCGTAAAGAGATACATCTGTTACATAATGTTTACTAGTTGCCATTCCTGTTGTGCCACTGCTAGAAAATATAATTTTAGGACTTTCTGTAGTACTTAAAATGGTATTTGATTTAAAAAACTGAATGGGTAAAAACGGAATGTCAGAAATCTGTTTAACGTTGATCGGTTTTTTGTTAAGATGTTCGCAAAATGCTTGGTATACAGAATTATTTTCGTATTGAAAACGAAATACTTTTAAAGTGATTTTTTCAAATTCTTTTTTGGAGGCTATAGCGAAAATTTCGTCTGGTGTAATCATAAGGCAAAAGTAGAAAAAGAATAGGAATTGCGCGTTTATTTTTTGTTTTTTGCACATAAAAAAAGCACCAATTTTCATTGATGCTTTCCTTTATTTGTTATCCTGAATTTATTTCAGGATTTGAATTACTCGATAATTAATTTCTTAGTAGAAGTTTTACCTTCTTCTGTAATTTTAACGATATAAATTCCAGAAGTTAAGTTAGAAACATTAACAGTGTTGTTCACTACTTTAGCGTTTACTACTTCTTTTCCTAACAT
>CAZULO010000030.1:2800-15807 GCA_964621245.1 uncultured Flavobacterium sp. | reverse complement strand
GCAATAAATAATAAAGAGTAAATTTTTTTCATGTGTTTTAAATTAAATTGGATTACAAAGATATAAACTAAATCAAGTATGAAACTAATGTAGAAATCACAATTGATGTAAACTTAATATTAACGGGTTGTTTCTAATTCACAATTAGTTTTCGAGTAGAGGCAGCTTCCCCTTCTTTAATCTTGATGATGTACACACCAGGATTTAAATTAGAAATGTTTAATTCTTTAGAGAAAAGCGTCACATCAATAACCTTTTTTCCAAGTACATCAAAAACTTCCACTTTTTTATCTAAGTTTAATCGAGAAGTGATGTACACTTTTCCTGTATTGTTTGGGTTTGGATATAAAGTTAAGCCTTCAATAGTAGGTTCTTGCGACTTTGAATTAGCTGTGTTTTTTCCTTCTTGCGCCAAAGAACTAGCGCAAAGTGTAAAGAAAAATAAAAGAGTATAAAAGTAATTTTTAGCCATAGTTTCAAATTGTAAAGTAAAGTTATAAAATAAAAATCAATTACCATGCCAATAAAACAAAAAACTCGTCTAAATTTAACATTTCAGACGAGTTTTGTATTTTTATCTTTCTAATTTTTTAATCTAAATAATAGATGTATCCAAAGTTTACCCAAACATTCCAATCGTTTGATTTGTTTTCCGGAAATCGTTTAGGATCTGGACTTACACCATCCACCCAATTGGAAAAATAATATTGCCATCTTAATTCAACAAATAAATCAGACAATTCAGAAAGTTTATATCTAGAACCTACACTTGATACAATACTCCAAGTACTTCCTCCGTCTGTATTCACTCCTCCGTCATAATATTTTGGCCAATTTGGCATGGTTAATGCGGAAACTTTACCGTTACCAGTCGTGGTAAATACATCTGGTTTGTAAAGGTTGAAATGGGCACCTAAACCTACAAATGGAGCCCAAGCGCCGTTAGTTGCTGTAAATTCTCTAATACTCCATGGGAAATATTCTAATTGCATTCCCACATCGGTTACTTTTACTTCACCGTCCATCGCTCGAAGTTGGGCACTTGCCGCATTATTTTGTTTATCTGCATATTCACCAAAATGGTCCAACTTGGTTTTGGTGTATGAAAATTCTGTACGAAGTTTGAAGTGATCGTTAAAATAAGTTTCTGGCGTGTAACAATTACATTCTGCACGATATGAAAAGTTCATATAATGTACTAATCCTACTCCAAATCCCGTGTTTCCTGCATTAGTAGATAAATCTCGTCTTTCACCAAAATCGGATTGAAAAGCTACTGGTCCTACAAAGGCTCCAACTTCATGAGAAAAACCAAATTGAGCACTAGTAAAATGGGATATTCCGAGTATGAATAGTAAGCTATAAATTATTTTTTTAGTCATGTCGGCAAATTTTATCTCACAAATATAAAAAAACAAACAACATATTAAAATGTTTTTTTTGTTTAATTGTTAAATTGATGTTTTTTTTAAGATTTCTTAGTATAGTTGCAGCAGTTTTTATTTTTCTTAAAAAAAGGTTATTTTTTTTAAGATATTCTTCTAAGTTTTTTTTAATAACTGTATATTTGCCTTTAGAAAATTTTATTAAAAATACATAATTATGAGTCAAAGTGTTACAGCATTTTTAGGCGAAGTAGCTAAAAGAAATGCAAATGAACCTGAGTTTATGCAAGCCGTAAGAGAAGTTGCAGAAACTGTAATTCCGTTTATCGAGGAAAACCCAAAATACCAAGGCAAAATGTTATTGGAAAGAATGGTAGAGCCTGAAAGAGTAATTATGTTCAGAGTTGTTTGGATAGATGATAAAGGTGTTACGCAAGTAAATAGAGGTTACAGAATTCAAATGAACTCTGCGATTGGACCTTATAAAGGAGGAATTCGTTTTCATCCCTCTGTAAATTTAAGTATTTTAAAATTCTTAGCTTTCGAACAAACTTTCAAAAACTCATTAACTACTTTGCCAATGGGTGGAGGAAAAGGTGGTGCTGATTTTGATCCAAAAGGAAAATCAGACATTGAAATCATGAGATTTTGTCAAGCTTTCATGACTGAATTATCGAAACATATTGGTGCAGATACAGACGTTCCTGCTGGAGATATTGGAGTAGGTGGTCGTGAAGTTGGATACATGTTTGGTCAATATAAAAGACTAAGAAACGAATTTACAGGAGTTTTAACTGGAAAAGGAATTTCTTTCGGAGGTTCATTAATCCGTCCTGAAGCTACAGGATATGGTGATGTGTATTTCGCAGACAGCATGTTAAAAACTAAAGGAAAAAGCTTTGAAGGACAAACTGTAGTCGTTTCTGGTTCTGGAAACGTAGCACAATATGCTACTGAAAAAGCAACACAATTAGGTGGAAAAGTAGTTACTTTATCTGATTCTTCTGGATATATTTATGATGAAGCAGGTATTGACGCTGAGAAATTAGCTTATGTAATGGAAATCAAAAACGTAAACTACGGAAGAATTTCTGATTATGTGAAAAAATATCCATCTGCAAAATTTGTTGAAGGGAAACGTCCATGGGAAGTGAAATGTGATATCGCTTTACCTTGTGCTACTCAAAATGAATTAAACGAAGAAGAAGCTAAAACATTAGTAGCAAACGGATGTATCTGTGTGGCGGAAGGAGCAAATATGCCTTCTACTCCAGAAGCAGTTACCGTTTTCACGGATGCAAAAATCTTATTCGCACCAGGAAAAGCATCTAATGCTGGTGGTGTTGCTACTTCAGGTTTAGAAATGTCTCAAAACTCATTACGTTTAAGCTGGACTTCAGAAGAAGTAGACCAAAGATTAAAAACGATTATGAAAGACATTCACGAAGCTTGTGTACAATACGGTTCTGACGGAAATGGTTATGTAGACTACGTGAAAGGAGCAAATATTGCTGGTTTCGTAAAAGTTGCAGACGCCATGTTAGGTCAAGGTGTAGTGTAATAAGTATTCAGTCACAGTTTACAGTTTACAGTCACAGTTTGTGAATTAGTAAGCAGACTATTTTAAATATAAAAGCAGTTTTCATTTTTGAAAACTGCTTTTTTTATTTTATTAACAGAACACTGCAACTGCAATTACGACTGAACACTGCAACTGATTACTGTGACTGAATACTAAACAATTCCGTTCCACTCGTTATAAAATTGGGCTAAAAATGTTTCCATAAATTCATGACGTTGTTGGGCAATTTTTTTACCGGTTTCGGTATTCATTTTGTCTTTTAAAAGTAAAAGCTTTTCGTAAAAATGATTGATGGTGGGTGCGGTCGAATTTTTATATTCTTCTTTACTCATATTTAAATTTGGTACAATCTCTGGATTATAAATTTCTCGGTTTTTAAATCCGCCGTAATTAAAAGTCCTGGCAATTCCTACTGCTCCAATGGCGTCTAAACGATCTGCATCTTGAACAATTTCTAATTCTTTTGAGGTGAATTTTTTTTCGAAATTGCCCCCTTTAAAGGAAATGTTTTCGATAATTTTTACTACATGATTGATGATGTCTTCAGAAACCTTTTGTGAAGTCAGGAATTCTCTTGCGACTTTCGGGCCAACCGTTTCATCGCCATTATGAAATTTACTATCGGCAATGTCGTGTAATAAAGCAGCGAGTTGTACCACTTCTACATTACAAGTTTCCTCTTTTGCAAGTAATAAAGCATTGTTATACACACGTTCCATATGAAACCAATTGTGCCCGCTTTCTGCATGTTCTAATTGTTTTTTGACAAAGTTGATGGTGTTTTCTATAACTGACATAAGTGTTGAAATAAAAATTCCAAATTCAAAAATTAGGTTTTAGAATTTGGAATTGTTGTGATTAGTTTGAAATTTATCTAATTAAAGCAGGTTCTACCCATTTGAAAATATGTCCGTCTTCAGGGATGATTAATCGTTCTGAAATTTTACGCATTCTTTCTGGTAATCTCATTAAATAATCTCTGGCT
The DNA here is from genome assembly GCA_964621245.1 of uncultured Flavobacterium sp. GTDB lineage: Bacteria > Bacteroidota > Bacteroidia > Flavobacteriales > Flavobacteriaceae > Flavobacterium. The sequence continues at coordinate 11,855 of CAZULO010000030.1, read as the reverse complement.
TTTTCCGCTTCGGCTGTTAAACCATTGATGTTTCCAATGTCCCATTTTTCATTTAATTTCTGTAAGATATCAACATAATCCGTTGCGGTGTATACGCCGATTCTTTGTGCAGAATCTGAAAATGCTTCAAAAGCACTTCCGATTTTATCACCTGATTCACGTAAGAAAAGCGCGGGCATAGTGATTTTTTGCTTCATCATGTATTGGAAAGAAAGCATCATTTCACTTGGGTCGATTTTGAAAATTTGATTGACAAATTCACTGTAAGCCAAATGATGACGCATTTCGTCACCCGCAATCAAATTACACATTTTGAATAGTTTTTTCTCTCCAAATTTTTTCGCAATTTGCGCTACTCTGTTGTGAGAAACGAAGGTAGCTAATTCTTGAAAACTAGTGTAAACGAAGTTTTTGTATGGATCTCTTCCTGTTCCAATATCGAAACCATCGTTAATTAAATGTTGCGTAGTTTGTTCAATTTCTTTCATATTTACTCTTCCTGAAAGATATAAATATTTGTTTAATGCATCTCCGTGACGGTTTTCTTCACCAGTCCAATGACGCACCCATTTGCTCCAACCGTTTCTTTCTACATTATCTACGCCTTCAACTTCCATTAACCACGATTCGTAAGTTGGTAAAGCTTCTTCTGTAATGGTATCGCCTACTAAAGTTACCCAAAAATCATAAGGTAAATCTTTTGAGATTTCTCTTAATTCTTTTACTTCTTCTAAGAAATTTTCGTTGTTAGAATTAGGTAACAAATCAGTTGGCTGCCAAATTTTTTCTACTGGAATTAAAAATTCTTCCATAAAAGAATCGATTTTTCTTTCCAATAATTGCATGACTTCAAGTCTGATGTTATGTAATGACATAGGTTTTATTTTATGTATGATTTAATTGTATGTTCTGTTTTTTCGAAAATTTCTTCAAAACTATAATCAGAAATTTTTAAGGGATCGTGAATCTGAAATGTAATTATAGCGCCTAATCCTAAAGGAAATGAACCAAATTTATTCATTTTCCATGAGTTATTTATACTAATTGGTACAAAATACGCATCGGGTGCAAATTTGTACAACATTTTTAATCCGTTAACTGCGAATTCTTTTGGTTTTCCTGTTTTACTTCTGGTGCCTTCCGGAAATATAACTACCGAATAGTTGTTTGTATTGATATATTCGCTTACTTTTTTAATTTCAGCTAAAGCTTGTTTGCCATCATTTCTATCGATCATTACAGAGCCACCAATTCGTAAGTTTAAGGAAACACTTGGAATTCCTTTTCCTAATTCTTTTTTGCTTATAAATTTAGGATGCACATTTCTTAAAAACCAAATGATAGGTATGATGTCGTGCATGCTTTGATGGTTGCAAACTAATACAAGAGGTTGGTTGGTTGGTAATTTTTCTCTTCCTTCCATTTTGTAAGTTGTACCTAAAATATGGGAAGTTCGAAGCAAACACATATTTAAATAAGCAACAGATAAACGGTGGGCATTGTAACCAAAAACATGGTAACAAACCAACTGAATGGGATGAAAAATAAGCAACCACAATAAAAAAACTATCGCATATAGTATCGACAAAGGATACGAAATAATTTTTTCCATACAATTTTGTTCTGAAATTTACGTGGACAAAGATACTAGTAATAAATAAAAAAACCACCGAATTGGCGGTTTTTATAAAAAGCTAAACGGTTGATTAGCAAAATTCGTTGTACGCGTCTTTTAAGTTTTCTGCAATTAATTCTGCAGGACGACCTTCAATATGATGACGCTCTAACATGTGTACCAATTCTCCATTTTTGAACAAAGCCATACAAGGCGATGAAGGAGGAAAAGGAAACATATGTTCTCTAGCTTTGTCTACAGCTTCTTTGTCTACACCGGCAAAAACGGTAATTAAATTACTTGGTTTTTTAGCGTTGTCTAAGCTTATTTTTGCTCCTGGGCGTGCATTTCTTGCGGCACAACCACAAACTGAATTTACTACTACTAAAGTGGTTCCTTCTTTGCTTATGGCTTGTTCAACAGTTTCAGCTGAATATAAATCTTGAAAACCTGCTTCAGATAATTCTGCACGCATTGGTTTTACCATTTCTTCTGGATACATATTTTTGTTTTTAAAAAGCGTTTATAATATGCAAATTTACAAAGTTTTTAGTTCTGCTCATATAAACTTATCATAAAGATTTGTTATCGTTAGATAAATTTATCTAAATCCTGAAATTACTATTTATATTTGCATTCTTAATTTAAGTTATGCGATACGTTTTATTCTTTTTTTTTAATGTGCTAACGGTTTCATTTGCACAAGAACTTCAAGATGCAGAAATTGAAACTGTTAATGTAAAAAGCAAACCTAAAATAGCTACTATTTTAAAAAGACTCAACAAACAGTTGCTTAAAAAAACCGATACCACAAGTTTTGTGTTTGATTTGCGGCAGGTTAATTTAAAAAACACAGATACTTTAATTAATCGAACAGAAGAACAGGTTATAAAAATCACCAATTTTAATAATTCGTTTTCAAAGAAAAATGTAATTGAAAACAAGAACAATTGGTTTTCTAATTTCAAACAAGTTTTTGCAGCTTATTCGGCAGAAGAATCACCTATTGGATGGCTTTCTGGTTATCCCATCCGAAAAAATTTAACCACCGCAGAGCTCGATTTTTTTGTTCATCCTAAAGGTTATGTGTTTGAAAGAGAGTGGTTGGAAAATGATGCGCTACGAGTTACGTTCGTATCAAAAGGATTTTATAAAGGTAGTTTTGTGGTAGATAGTAATTATAATCTATTAGAATTACAGTATGAAACGCAAGAACCTTATCCGTTTTTTTATACGAGTGAAGAAAGTATCGGTAAGAATCATAAGTTTACCTCAAATTGGATTTACCAAAGAGAAAAAGTGGCCATGCGTTTTGAAATTGTAAAAAACAAAATGGTTTTAAAATCGTTACGTATTGAAGAAAAATTACGTGATTTTACGTTTAAACGTTTTGATGAAAAAGGAACTACTTTTACGGATGTGAATTCTTTTTATACGAATATAAAGTTGCAGAATAAAAAGTATTCGGAAGAGGAATAAAATTTAGCAATAATTTGTTGAAAGATAAATTAGGTTTAAATAAAATAAGCCTACTAATTTTATGTTTAATTTGAATCTAAGTGTTAAGAAAAACAGTTTTTTATCTGAGCATTCGTGACAAAAATAATGACTAGAAAACCCTCCTCAATAACGCCTTAATAAACAACCCCTTTGGACACATCCAAATAACTTGTAAATCTTCCCAAATAGAAGTTTCTTCGTCTAAAAATTTAAAAATTAATGCGGCTTTTCCGGTTTTAAACATACTATAGAAAATGCTACTTCCGTGTTGATTGGTTTGGTATAAAATGTCAATTAATAATAAATCATAAAACCAAAACTTGTTGATTTTATGAAATTTGGTAAAGTCTTTTCCTGTTTTTAAAAACCGAACTAATTCTTTCGATTTTTTTACCGAATTTTTAAACGTATAGCCCGTACTGGCTTTGCTCCAACCACCAGCTGAACCTATATTTATAATGTTTTTACTGTTGCTTTTCCAAAACGGAAAACAGCTCATCGGAATGTTACCTTGTTCTTTTTCTACAATTTCGTATTCGGTGATTCCTAATTTTTTAATATAGTTTTCAATTTCACTTTCGTATTCATCTTTCGATAACAAATCTTTCGAAAATAAAGTATATTCTAATAAAGCTTCTGTTGCAGATGTTGGTAACACATACATAAATCGGGTGTTTCCTTTCTGCTCAACAGAAAAATCCATAAACGTCGGACTATCTTCTGTAAAAACAGCCTCTTTGCTTTTAATGAACCAGCCTATAAAATGTTGCTGAACTAACGGGAATTTGGTTTGCGATTTTACCAGTTTTGGATTATATATACTGTTGAAAACCTGATTACAGGTAAAGGTATTTGTTTTAGTGTTCACCAGACAATACTTTTCTAACTCAGAAAAGGCTGTGACTTCATCTTGTACGATTTCAATGTTTTTATGTTTTGAGATTTCATCGAACATCAATTTATAAAAATCGGCACTTCGAATCATCTTGTACTCGTAAGGCTGTAGTTTTAATTTATTTGAGAAGCTTTGATTTTTAAACCAAGCAAATTGCCATTTTTGAGTAGTAATTTCATCAAATCGTTTCTCAGAATCCCAAAAACACCATGTTCTATCGTTTTTGTTTTTCGAATCTGAATCTATCAAAAGTATTTTTTTATCCAAAAATGCCTCCGATTGAATTAGTTCAAAAAGAGTCAATAAAGCAGACAATCCGCTTCCGGTAAAAATGTAATGATAGTGATTCATAGTTTCAAAAGTACTTCTTTTAGATGGAATTTGAAAAAAGATTATTCCACTTTAACAGCTTTTTTATTTTCGTCTATGGCCACAAAAGTAAATTCGCCAGTAATGGCTTTTTCTCTGGATTCACTATACATTTCTTCAATAAAAATATCCACCCTAACTTTTAAACTAGTTGTCCCTAAATAGGTGACTTTTCCAATTAATTCAATAATAGTTCCGTGCGGAATGGGTCTTTTAAAATCAATGCGGTCACTGCTAACGGTTACCATTTTTTGTCGACTATAACGTGTGGCAGTTATAAAAGCGACTTCATCCATAAATTGCATGGCAGTTCCACCGAATAAGGTGTCGTAATGATTGGTGGTATTAGGAAATACGGCTTTAAAAACACGAGTTATGGAATCGTTAATTTTTTCTTCTTGAGTTTTCATGGTTCTTTTTTATGAGGCAATTTTTTCAAAAGCGATGTAATGTACTAAGTTGTTGTTGGCGTCAAATTTTGGATAGGCTTCAATTTCACATTTGTAACTGGAACCATCTTTTTTATAATTGATTACAACTTCTTTAAAAGGATGTTTTTTTTCAACGGCCTCTCTAATTCTATTTCTAGTGGCTACATCCGTTAAATTACCTTGAAACATTTTGGGTGAGTTCCCAATAATTTCCGATTTAGAATATCCTGTTAAGGCTGAAATTTCCTTTGTTACGTACAAAATTTTTAGTGAACTATCTGTAATGATAACCGGTTTATTAGCTATGTCTTTGGTATAGTTTACTTTTTGAATCCAATTTTTTTGAATGGATTGCACCACATGTACTTCAGAATTTTGATTTTCGTAAAAATCCCAAGATAGAATTGGTAGAGGAAGTAGGTTGAGGCTTTTTTGGTATTTAGCCCAAGCTTTGTCGTATTGCAGAAACATATTTATTCGTTTTAAAAGTTAATAAAAGCGAATAAAATAGAGGATTTCTTCTCTTTTATGAAAAAAGAAATTTCCAGTTTATGCACTTTCGTGATGCCTAAACTAAAATCAATTTGATGTATCTGACTTATTTCTTAACGAAAATCACAGTTGCACGACAGTTCAAGAATTTAACTTGATTCCACATTGAAAAGCGAATCCCACTTTTCTGTATTGATTTTAAGATTCGGCTAAGTTATGAATTAAAAAATTAAAGACTGCTAAAAAATGCAGTCTTTAATTAAACACAAACAAAATTCAAAGTTTAAAAGAAACTCTGGTTTTTTATTCTGTTTTTTTTACAGAATAATTTTAAAAATTTTTGCTTCCATTTGGTTGATACACATAGTTAAATTTGTAATATCTTGACGGTTCTGTTCCTGTTGGGTTTGCAGGCGCATCTTGATAATAATTTAAAATTTCCATTTTGGCATATTTTCCATCGTGGGTTTTTATGATAAGTACTCTTCCAGCAATTGGAGAAATTACATTAGTAGCGCCGTTATAATTGTACCAGCCATTGCCAGAACCTGTTGGAATTGCGTAACTTGCTGCTGTATCTTGTGTAAATAAATTATCTGTTGGAGCTGTTATAATGTTCGCAAAAGTACCTGTAACAATTGAAGCTGCTCCAACACCTGTTCTTGCTGGTTGATCTGTTCCTGCAACACCACCATTTACAAGTATTGTTGTTGAGCGAAATGCAATGTCCCAATTGTCTCCAGTAGTTACAATTTGACCTGTTGCCAAATTAAATTTTACAAATTCGCCACTCACGGGTTGTCCACCTCCACCTGTTGCTGGTGCATGTAAATTTGAATAGGTTTTAACAGTTAATGCTGTTGCATTTGTGTTTGGTGTAGTTTCATCATCTTTTGAACATGAAAAGAATGCCAATGAAATGGCCGCAACTAAAATTGTTTTGAAATGTTTCATACTGTTTAATTTAGATTTAAAATAGTTAAAAATGGTATTGCACTTTACAATACATTACTCTTCCAGCGTAGTTACTCGCATTTTGTGTATCTGTGAAATTTAAAATATTATCCATGCCGACTTGTATTTCAAATTTTTCTTTTATTTTTTTTGTAATGGATGAATCGAAAATGACATATTCTTTGGCGAATTCATCATAATTATCCAGAATAGCATTGTTGTTTGTATCGAATAAGCCGTATTTGCTTCTGAAAGTCGCTCTGAAATTGTGATAGAGTTTCCAATTTGGAATTTTTAAAAAATATTTGAAGTTAGCCGTATGTTTAGAACGATTGAATAATCCGAAATAATCCGATTGTTTTAGTTCAAACGATTCTGATGTGATTGGGTCACGAGCAAATACTTTTTTGTCCTTAATGTCTTGTATAACCTCATTATCTTTTGCAATTAGATACTGATATCCGCTCGAAATTTCAATGTTTTTAGTTATTTTGATTGACGAATTAAATTCTAAACCTTGTGTGAAAACTGAACCTATATTCGAATAACTAAAAATATTTTGTCCGTTGGTTAATCGCGCAATAGCTCTTGTATCGATTAAGTTTTTTACTTTATTGTAGAAAATATTTATTGAAGATTTTGTTTTTTCACGATTGTGTTTGATACCAAAATTATAACCTACGCTAGTTTCTGGATTTAATGGTTTGTCGAAAAAATTGGATGCAACCAAACTATTTTGAATACGTCCCTGCGATTGCAATTCCGCCAATCGATTGGGTGCCACATTATACCCCAAAACAATATAACCCACACCAGCATTCTCGAAATTAAAAAACAATTGTCGCAAATCAGGTGCTTTAAAACCGTAACCGACAGAACCTTGAATTGAAAACTGTTTTGAAAATTGATAATTCAAAGCCAACTTTGGACTTAAAACAGAAGTGTAAGCCAAATTTTTATCATAACGTAAACCAGCCAAAATATTAAACTTTTCTTTTAGATTGTAATCGTATTGTAGAAATCCGTAATAAGAATTATTGAGTGCTTTTTGTTCAAAATAGGTGCGTTCTAAATTGTTAAAACTATAACCAAATCCAGAAGTGTAAGTTGTATTTCGTTTCTTGAAAGATGTTCTTATTTCCGGACGAAGTAAATTTTCTTTAAAAAAATCATTGTATAAAATTGTATTGGTGTCGTTAAAACGCACGTCATCTTTTATGTAATATTGAGTGGCATAAAATTCACCTGTGAAACTTAAATTGTCATTTGGATTATAAAAAAACCTAGAATGACTATTGTATTCGTTGGTTTTGGTTATACCCGATGCGTTTTTGTTGTTTACAATAGTTTCAACATCGTTATTTTGATTGAAATAACGATTGGATACTAGCAAATTTATTTTATCAGAAAATTTATAATCAAGTTGCAATTGCGAAGTTAAATTTCGAAAGGGCAATACAGTTTTCTCATTATCAGTTTTATCTAAATCATAACCATCAGTAGAAAATGAATTTATGGCAGCGTTTATATTTAATTTTTTTATGCCAAAGCCAATATTCAGGTTGTTATCCGAAGTAAGAAAAGAACCTAAACGGCTATTTACTTCACCAGTAAGTTTTTTATTTTGTGGGCTTTCGGTGATTATATTTATAACTCCACCTAATGCTTCAGATCCATACAAACTAGACGATGCTCCTTTTACAATCTCAATTTGTTTGATATTGTTTATAGTAACTCTACTCAAATCTAGCGATCCTGCTGAACGTCCAACAAGTGGTACGCCATCAATCAATATCAAAGTATATTGAGCATCTAAACCTTGCATTTGAATGCCAAGAACACCTCCAAAATCTGGAACTATTATAAGTCCAGTTTGCTCTTCAAGGATATCATTTAATTTTAACGCTCCAGTTTGTTTAATTTGTGCTTTTGTAATCAATTGTACCGGTAGAGGCAAAGATGATAATTGTCTTTCAGTTCTAGTTGCTGTTACCACAACTTCTTTTATTACTGCAGCTTGAATCGTATCTTTTTTTTCGTTTTGAGCAAACCCTTTAATCACTACTAAAATCAGTAAAAAACGAATATATTTCATAATATTAATTAAGACTAAATAAAAATATTTAGGCAAATATATACATTATTTTTATTTAGAATGAATAAAAATAAATATATTTGCAATAGAAATTTAAACTTAAAACCTAATAGTATGAAAATCAATTCATTTATTTTAGTTACTACTTTATTGTTATTTGGCTTTGAAGGAAATAGTCAGGATGTCAAAAAAAAAGAAGATGTAAAAGCCATTAAATCGATGTGCGGCTGTTACGAAGTGCAATTTAATTTTGCTGAAACTTTTAGTTATTCTAAAGATAGTTTGTATAAAAAATCGCCAGTAAAACAGGAAACTGCTTTAGAATGGGTAGCATTAATTGAAGATCAACCGAACAAGATTTCCTTACAACATTTATTAATTACTGGAAAAACAGAAGAATCCATTGTAAAACACTGGCGACAAGATTGGCTGTTTGAAAATACTAAATTTTATACGTTCAATAAAGAAACTACTTGGAATTTTACTCAATTAGCTGCTAAAGAAGTAAAAGGGCAATGGACACAGAAAGTATATCAAGTAGATGATAGTCCAAGATATGAAGGTACGGCCACTTGGGTTCATGTTGATGGAAGACATTTTTGGGAAAACACTACCGATGCGCCTTTGCCAAGAAGAGAACATACAATTCGTAAGGATTATAATGTTTTACAACGCGTAAATTTTCATGAAACAACTGCAACGGG